>BQJN01000025.1 GCA_021604725.1 Lysobacteraceae bacterium
GCTCACTCTTGAGCTTCCCGATGGGGTCAGCGTTGTATCCTCAGCACGCGGCGGCACCCCATGCAGTGGTACCCAAGTCGTGGTCTGCACACTGGGACCAATTTCAGCGAACGAATCCGAGCAAATCACCGTTGTCGCCGAGGTCGCGCCGGATGTCATTACCCCAGTAACCGGGATGGCGACCGTAACCAGTAGCCTTGACTTGGACCTGAGCAACAACACCTCAAGTCACACCGCGGTGGTGCAAAGCCTCGCTGATTTGTCACTGGTGATGACCATTGATCCGGCTGGCCCAGCACAACGTACGTTCGATCTCATCGCTACCGCCAGCAACGCGGGCCCTAGCGATGCCATGCAGCTGTCGATCAGTATCAACCTTCCTGAAGGCGTTGCAGTTGCCGACCTGTTTGCAACGGACGGGGGCGCTTGCAACACGACAATCAGCGGAAACACACAATTGACTTGCACCTTTCCCGACTCCACGGGACCAGGGGCCATTCGGACCGTCAGCGGTTCGTTGTCGGTGCTGAGCTCAAGAACGTTCTTCGTAGAGGCAAGCGTAAGCTCTATGTCTACAGACCCGGTCGCAAACAACAACGATGCGGTCCTGGGTTTTCGTGGCGCGGTCATCCCAATTCCAGCCTTGAGCTGGCCAATGCTGTTGTTGATGGCGCTACTGATGATCGGTGCCACACGATGGTTGCGTCCTCGTGTAGGCTAGCCCGAAACTCGCACCACGGGTAGCCCTCAAGCACCGAAGCACAATGTCCTGAAACTGCTGACGCAAAGGGGGAGGGCAGTCGACCGTCCGCGCATCGACGGCCCATCCCGAAATGCCGGTTGATCAATGAGCCCCTGTCTTTGGCTCTTCACTGGCCAGAATATCCCGTAAGACCATGTTCAAAATGCCATCATTCTCAAAATAGCGGACCTCGGTGGGCGCATCGATTCGAACCACAGTGTTAAACGACACCTCAGACCCATCCTTTCGGGTCGCTATGACCTGCATGCTTTGGCGTGGGGTTATGCCGTTGGCAACACCATTGATCGTGAAGGACTCAGTCCCGGATAGCCCTAGCGATTCGGCAGAATCTCCGTCTGCAAACTGCAGCGGGAGTATACCCATGCACACCAGGTTACTTCGGTGAATCCGCTCGTAGCTCTCAGCGATGACCGCCTTGACTCCGAGCAACGCCGCACCCTTTGCCGCCCAGTCGCGCGAACTGCCGGACCCGTATTCTCGTCCCGCGATGACAATCAAGGGCGTACCTTCGTTCTGATAGCGAACGGCGGCATCGTAGATACTGAGTTGTTCGCCACTGGGTAAGTGGGTTGTCCACGATCCTTCGACACCTGGCACCAGTTTGTTGCGCAGGCGAATATTGCCAAAGGTTCCACGCATCATGACCTCATGGTTGCCCCGGCGGGAACCAAAGCTGTTAAATTCAGCCGGCAGTACGCTTTGTTCCAGCAAATATCGGCCTGCGGTCGAATCAACTGCGATGGCACCGGCCGGTGAAATATGGTCAGTAGTTATCGAATCACCCAGTAAGGCAAGCACTCGAGCATCTTCAATACCTTTCGGTACTGAGGGTTCACTTTCAAAATCGATGAAGAAGGGTGGCTCGCGCACATAGGTTGACTCCTCAACCCAGTCGAACAGGGTGCCTGTTGGTGCAGGCATACCGCGCCACTTTTCGTCCCCATCGAAAATCCTGCCGTATTCGGAATCGAACTGGTCCGATGAAACAGAGGTCGTTACCAGGGATTCGATTTCTTCGGCTGTCGGCCAGATATCCTTCAGGTAGACAGCTTTTCCGTTGTCGTCGAAGCCAACGGGGTCCACGCCAAGATCACATAGCACCGTACCTGCAAGAGCATAAGCCACGCATAGTGGTGGTGATGCCAGGTAGCTCGCTTTTACCTGGGAATGAATGCGACCTTCAAAATTGCGGTTACCAGAAAGCACGGCAGCCACCACCAGGTCCTTGCTGGTGACGGCGTCAGCAATTTCTTTTGGCAAGGGGCCAGAGTTGCCGATGCAGGTGGTGCACCCATAGCCTACGAGATTGAAACCCAGCTTTTCGAGGTATGGCGTCAGGCCGGCTTTGTCGAGGTACTGGGTGACCACGCGGGAGCCAGGGGCCAGCGAGGTTTTTACCCAGGGCTGACACTGCAATCCAGCCGCTACCGCATTTCGAGCCAACAGGCCGGCAGCAATCATGACTGAGGGGTTTGACGTATTGGTGCAACTGGTAATGGCCGCAATGACCACCGATCCGTGCGTTACAGACTGAGCACCACCTGGGTCTTGCAGTCGCTCTGCTGGTGCCTTGAGATACTCGCCGGCTGCGGCGCAACCTTCAGCTACAAGCCGTGCAATTTCCTTTGCGCTGGCATCACTTGCGTTGCCTTCAAGGGCCGAATGAAATGACGAAGACACGCCAGAAAGAGTTACCCGATCCTGCGGCCGTTTTGGTCCAGCCATACTCGGTTCAACCGCGGTGAGATCGAGGTCGAGTACTTCGCTAAAGTACGGTTCCACATCGGAATCCGTCCTGAATAAACCCTGTTCACGGGTATAAGCCTCAACCAACTCAACACGATCACCACGTCCGGTCAGCTGCAGATACTTCAGCGTATTGCCATCGACCGGAAAAAGTGTCGCTGTTGCACCAAACTCAGGTGACATGTTCGCCAAGGTGGCGCGATCGGCAATGCTCAGGCTGCTCAAGCCAGAGCCAAAAAATTCGACGAACTTGCCAACCACGCCATGCGCTCTAAGCATTTGTGTAAGCGTTAACACCAGGTCCGTCGCTGTTGTTCCTGGTGGCAATGTGCCGTGCGTCCTGACTCCGACGACAATGGGTGCCGGCAGGAACACCGGTTGCCCAAGCATGGCCGCCTCGGCTTCAATACCGCCAACGCCCCACCCGAGAACGCCCAGTCCGTTGATCATGGGTGTGTGAGAGTCAGTACCAACCAGGGTATCGGGGAAAAGCCAGCCGTCACGCTCGATAACGACCTGCCCCAGGTGTTCAAGATTGACTTGATGACAGATACCCATGCCAGGAGGGACCACACGAAACCCGTCGAAGGCCTGCTGGGCCCAATTTAGCAGTGCATAACGCTCTCGGTTACGCCGATATTCCCATTCAAGGTTGGCAGAATATGCGTCGGCGCTGCCGAAACGATCGACCTGCACTGAATGGTCAATGACCAAGTCCACCGGTACAAATGGATTGACCTGCCTGGGGTTCCCCCCAGAACGGACGACGGCGCTTCTCATCGCTGCCAGGTCCACAACGGCAGGGACGCCGGTAAAGTCTTGCATCAGTACCCGTGCTGGCATGAATGCGATCGTCGTGTCGGTGCCTTTTGGCCATCTGGCCAGTGACTCAATGTCTGAGTGAGAGACCTCTTCGCTACCGGCTCTTCGGGAGATATTCTCTAGAAGAATTTTGATGGTATGGGGAAGGCGAGCCAGGTCCGACCCGGTCATTGTGGCAATTTTGCCAAGGCTAATGAACCTGGCCAGCCCTGCGCTGGTCTTGATCTTCGATGTGAAATCACGCGAAGGAGTTTGCATAGTCTCATCTCATCTGTGTGGTAGGTGGGTGGTCGAATGACAAGGCAGGCTTGAGTCAAGGTCTGATACGGTTGCCGTCATCAGACCTTGGAAACGCTTTTGCAGCTTGGCAAGCTGGTGATGGGTTCAGATATGGCGCTCGCCTTCAAGGCAATTCATACAGCTTCCAATTCATGCCAACCTTATGACTTTGTTCATGGCCCCTCAAGCAACGCTCCGTTGCCTGGTGTTGAAGTCCTGTAAGGACGTCACCAGGGTCAATGGCTTTTTGATTGCAACGGGGGTTTTGAATCCGTCGGGCTTGATTGCAAGAACTGAGCAGTCCACCTGACGCAACACAGAGTCGGCGGTGTTGCCGATGAAAAACCCCGGAATACCAGTTCTACCCACGGTACCCATAACCAGCAAATCGATATTTTCATCGCGCGCGATGACAGGAATCATTTCCTTGGCATCACCTTTGCGCAGGTGAATGTTGACCTTCGCCGGATTGATTCCGCTTCTTGCTATGGCGTTGCCTAGCCAGCGCCCATGGCGTTTCTCCACGTCGTCCAGGAGACTGTTGACGTATGAATGACCAACCCGGCCTCGCAACAACACCTCTTTGTACAAATCCCAAATGTGCACTATATGCAACTCGGCATCTACGGTTTCGGCAACGTACTTGCCCCATTCCAGGACCTTGACGGCCAATGCACTTTTCTCTTCGTCGGAGGCGAGCAGATCAACGGCGACCATGACTTTGTCCAGCTTTCCCGCAGGCGTCGGCTTAAACAGCCATACCGGATCGGGGCTCATCCGGAACAGTTGCATATCCGTGCTTCCGAACAAAAGTCGCAATTGCCCACCTTCGTTTTCAGCTGGCTTTATGACCATATCAAAACCGCCCGCTACCGCGGTACGTATTACTTGTTCATAAGAATTCCCGGCTGCCTGCTGTACCGTGGTTGAGATGCCTGCTCGCTCCATTTCCATCCCCAGCTTTGACAACTCTTCGAGCTGTGCCGTTGCAGTCAATTCGTAATCGTCGAATATCGCGACCTGTAATTCCGGGTCGACGGGGGGAGGGTTAACGACGCCAAGCAAAGTAACTTTTGTATCGTTATCGGCAATCGCAGAAACCTCTGCAATCATGGCTTGACTATCATATTTGCCTTCCATAACAACAAGAATCTTGGAAATACGTTTCATGGTGATTTACCTCAGGACAAATCGCCGTTTCAGGCGAAAAATTAATGAATACGGTGCCGCTGTGTACTGGCTTCCAGCGCCTTTATCGAACGAAACCAAGCGCTAATAGCGGCTGTTGAAACCAGCTTGTGGTGCAAACTGGAGCCCATCCAGGGAGCTGCTAACCTGCTCTCTGTAGATGGAGTTCGCCTTCTGGTTGAGCGGTAACCGCCACCACTTGCAACTCCACCTGCCGTCCGCCGGGCACCTGCCAGCGGATAGATTGGCCAACACGAAGCCCCAGGAGTGCACTGCCAACAGGGGCCAACACTGATACCGTCCCAGGCGACCCAGCCTGCTCTGGGTAGACAAGCGTCATTTCATAGGCCTTGTTCTCTTCGCTGTCGATGAACCTCACTGTAGAGTTCATGGTCACGCAGTCAGGGCCGACTTCATCAGCATCGACAATTCTGGCGCGACTCAATTCATCGCTCAGCATGTCAATGCCGGGTAGAGTCAGGTTGGAGCTGGCGTCCAGCAACCGATCCAGTTTCTGATAATCTGATCGAACCAGCGTGATTGTGGTGTCATTCATGGCTTCATACTCCATCCAAAAGGCGATTGTTCGCCTGAAGTTGCTTCAGCTTCGGTCATCAAAACATTTGATCATCAGTCTCGTCTGATGGCCTGTGGTTCGTATTGTGAAGCTTCCTCGGACCACGCAGTATTCGTGCTTTCGCTTAAGTCCATTGTGGTTATTACGTAGTTCAGGATCGACCTGCCCGTATCAGCGTACTGGCGAATTGGACTGTTCGAGACTGAGCATTTGTGAGTATTTAGGTGAGGCTTTAACGAACAGTGCGGACTGCAGGGCAGAGCAGCATTCGAAGTATTCAGGGCCTGGTCAGCTGCCGCGTTTACAACTTGGGGTAGGGTAGAATGCTGTTAATACGCTTTTCCACAGTGAACACCGACTGACCCGCGGGTCTGCGCACGCATCTGCGAATGGGTACCGGATCTATGAAAAGGGCCAAGAGTTCTGAACAAGCAGCACAACAACCCTCCACGTCGGAGCGGTTCATCAGGACTCTACTCGACAACCTGCCTGGCATGGCTTACCGCTGCGCCAACGATCGCCCCTGGACCATGCAGTTTGTTAGCGATGGATGTGAAGTGCTCACCGGCCACGAGGCCGAGTACGTTGCCGGCGGGGAGTTTTTATGGACCAGCCTCATCCATGCTGATGACCTTACAGCCGCGAGGGCCGCGGTAAACAAGGCGATTGCGATTGGTGGCAAGTTCGACATTCAGTACCGCATAGTCGACAAGAGCGGCCAGGAAAAATGGGTGAGAGAGCAGGGCTGTGGTGTTTCGGATGAACACGGAAACATTGTCGCAATTGAAGGTTATATCGATGATGTTACGCCGATAAAGGAGGCTGCTCGCGCCCTCGCGCAATCAGAAAAGTTCTATCAAGAGGAGATACGGCAACGGCACGAAAAGCTAAACGTTACCATTGACAACGCCCCGATAGGCATTGTCACCTACCGTTGTGGTGGTACGTTTGAGCGTGTCAACCACGCCTTCTGCGAGATGACCGGCTACTCAGCCGTTGAACTACAGGAAATGGTGTTGGAAGATCTGACTGACCCAATCCATTTAAATGAAACCACAGAGTTCCTGGGCAGGGTACAACGGGGCGAAATTGACACCTACTCTCAAAATTCACGGTACATCTGCAAGGACGGCACGAAGATCGATGTTCGAGTCATCAATGCCGCAACTCATGACGCTACTGGTCGGCCGAACGTGATCATTAGTCAGGTAACGGACATCTCATCGCAGATTAAGGCGCAGTCGGAAATTCGGCGTCAACATGAGCTCCTGGCGCATGCCGACCGACTACATACGCTGGGGGAAATGGCCACCGGCATCGCACATGAGATTAACCAGCCGCTGACTGCGATATCCTTGTTCGCACATACCGGTAAACGACGTTACGAAGCGGGTGAGTTCGACCGGCTTCCTGAGATATTCGAAAAACTTGGCCAGCACTCGAAACGCGCAGGCGCAATCGTTGAGCGAATTCAACACATGGGGCGACGTACAGAAAGCGCCAGAGTGCTTGCTCAACTCAATGAAGTGATCAAAGACGTCGTAATTTTGGCCGAAGTCGATGCGCGATCGAGTGAGATAGAAATCCAGCTGAACCTGGCAGAGTATCTACCTGAGATCCGAGTCAACATTGTGCAGATTCATCAGGTTGCACTAAATTTGCTGCGAAACGGCATGGATGCGATGCGAGCACTGGGATGTCGCAATGGCAACATCATTGAAGTATGTACGCGGCAACTTGCAGACGGCTATCTTGAAGTTGCGGTGTCGGACAGCGGATGTGGTATTTCAAACCAACTTGCTGAACACCTGTTCGACTCGTTTCTCACCACGAAAAGTTCTGGTCTCGGTATGGGGCTGCCTATCAGCAGAGCGATCATTTCCGCTCATGGCGGTCAACTACTTTTCCGCAACAACCCCACATGTGGAGCAACCTTTACATTTACCCTGCCAGTCGTCCTTTCCGAGAACCCGCGATGAATAGGGAACAGACCGTTTATGTCGTCGACGACGATGAAGGTGTTCGAGATGGTCTGGGTATGTTGCTGGAAACTGTGGGCCTAAGCTATGAAGCCTTTGGTTCGGCAACGGAGTTCCTGGAAAGTTACGACCCCAACAGTCGAGGCTGCCTGGTGTTGGACATTCGCATGCCCAAAATTTCAGGGCTGGAATTGCAGGGTTTATTGAGTGCACGTGGTTCAGACTTGCCGATAATCTTCATCACCGGCCATGGGGATATTCCCATGGCCGTCGAAGCGATGCGGCGCGGAGCAATGGATTTTATTCGCAAGCCGTTCCGTGAACAGGAGCTGTTGGATCGGATAAATGAAGCGCTTGATGTCGAACTTGTCAGGCGCAAGAGAGCACAGGAACGGGATGCCCTTGTGTCGAAAATTGAGGCGCTCACAGAACGGGAAAAAATGGTTTTCGAAGCGGTCGCCCGTGGGGACATGAACAAAGTGATAGCAATTGACCTTGGAATCAGCGAACGTACGGTGGAGGTTCACAGAGCCAATGTCATGAGGAAAATTGGTGTCCGAACGCTAGCGGAACTCATTCGTATCAAAATCGCGGCAGACGCCCTGCATGACTAACCCTTTACTATCTAGCCAGTTCGAAGTCATCGATCGAATGGGCAAAACCAATTGAAACATACGCTGCCCAAAGTAGCCGCTTTGCTGTTTGGTGTAGCTATCCTGCTGACCGGGCAGGGTTTGCAGGGCACGCTGATTCCGACACGCGCTGCGCTCGAACACTTTTCCACGGTTACGATTGGTGTGATCGGAGCTGCATACTTTCTGGGATTCACTCTCGGATGCATGCGCGGTGGCGTGCTCCTTCGTTCGGTGGGGCATGTACGAGTATTCGCGGCCATGACCGCTGCAGCGTCAGCCACACCGCTGATACTCGGCTTGTGGACCGACCCGTGGTTGTGGGCCGTTTTGCGAGTGCTGACAGGCTTTTGTTTTGCCGTGCTTTACGTGGTGATTGAGAGTTGGCTCAACGGGTGCACCAGCAACCAGACACGAGGCGGCGTCTTCTCGATCTATGTTTTCATAACACTCACCGTGACGGCGCTAGGCCAGTTGATGATGCTGTTTTACGACCCGCGAGAACTGGAGCTTTTCGTGATCGCTTCCATTCTCGTGTCCTCTGCACTGATACCTGTGGTTCTTTCCCGCTCCGAAGCACCGGAAAAACCCCGAGTTGTCAGCATCAATCTGCGCCGTCTATTTCAGATCTCGCCGTCGGGGGCTTGGAGCTGTTTCGCCGCTGGCCTGACCAACGGTTCTTTCTGGGCGATTTCAGCGATCTTTGCGTCACAGATCACCGGCAACACCGATTCTGCTGCCTGGTATATGACCAGCGGTGTCGTCGGGGGCGCGCTTTTGCAGTGGCCTCTCGGTTTTCTGTCTGACCGCCTGGACCGACGACGGGTCCTGGCCTTCATAGCGCTGGGGGCAGGGGTTGTCGGCTGTGCGATTGTCCTGACCGTGGCAAGTTCGTCACAAGTGTCATTGATGCTCATTGGAGCATTGTGGGGAAGCATGGCGTTTCCTTTGTATTCAGTCGCTGTGGCGCTTACCAACGACCGTGCGCAGCCGGACGAGTATGTCCAGGTCTCAAGCGGTTTGCTATTGCTGTTCGGTATGGGCGCTGTTGCCGGACCGGTGTTGGCTGCAATAGTGATGGGGGCGATGGGGCCAGGCGGGCTCTATGTTTTCAGTGCTGCCGTGCACCTGGTGTTGTTCGGCTATGTTGGTAAACGAGCATTGAATCGACTACCGCCAATACCAGTTGACCAACAGCGCGACTTTGGCGAAGTACTGGCCAGTGCCCACACGGCGTCCACGGTTTTCGAAACCGAGGGTGACAACGCAAGCAAGCCTTGAGTTTTTAGCGAAAACCAGCCGGATCCAAGGACCGGCCTGGCGACCTGGAACGGGCCAGCAGCCAACCACTCACTCCAATTCTGCTTTCCTGTTTGCATTCGTAACGCGTAAACATTCACGTATGAAGTGCAAAGCAGTCAAGATTGGTTCAGACTGCATGTACGCATTTCGCGCACTGTGCGGATTGCGAAGTCAAGTCACCAAAAGACTCGCGCGGTATGCGGGTCTGCGTGAAATATAGCCTAGGGGGCATATAATGCTTAGAAGAAACGCGCCTATTTTTTTAATCGTAATCATGATGGCAAGCCCGGCCTGGGCTCAGGAGGTTCAATCCCTCGAGCATGACCGCAATGTAATATTTAATTCCCTGGTTCAAGTGGATGCGGATACCTACGCACTGGCCTATTCGGGCGATGGAAGTACCGCTTTCAAGACGTTTACCATTTCAGCTGACGGGTCGACGATCACCCAGGTTCAGTCTGTTGCGCATGACCCCAACGAAGGAGAATTTTATTCCCTGGTTCAAGTGGATGGGGATACCTACGCACTGGCCTACATGTCAAACGACGGCGGCGGGGCTATCAGAGGGCGCGTCAGTTTCAGCGGGGTCATCAAGACGTTTACCATTCCGGCGGACGGGTCGACGATCACGCAGGTTCAATCTCTTGAGCATGACGCCGTCATTGGAGAATACAATTCCCTGACTCAAGTGGATGCGGATACCTACGCACTGGCCTATACGGGAGATAACAACGACGGATTCATTAAAACGTTTACCATTCCGGCTGACGGATCGACGATCACGCAGGTTCAATCTCTTGAGCATGACACCTCGTTTGGTCGAGATAACTCCCTGGTTCAAGTGGATGCGGATACCTACGCGTTGGCCTACACGGGCGCTGGGAGCGACGGGTTTATCAAGACGTTTACCATTTCGGCGGACGGGTCGACGATCACGCAGGTTCAGACTCTTGAGCATGACACCTTGTTTGGTCGAAACAATTCCCTGGTTCAAGTGGATGCGGATACCTATGCGCTGGCCTACACGGGCGATGGGGTCGACGGATTTATCAAGACGTTTACCATTCCGGCGGACGGGTCGACGATCACGCAGGTTCAATCCCTTGAGCATGACACCGTCAGCGGACAATACAATTCCCTGACTCAAGTGGATACGGATACCTACGCACTAGCCTACGCGGGCGATGGGGACGACGGTTTCCTGAAGACGTTTACCATTCCGGCTGACGGGTCGACGATCACGCAGGTTGAATCTCTTGAGCATGACACCTTGCTCGGTCGATATAATTCCCTGGTTCAAGTGGATGCGGATACCTATGCACTAGCCTACAACGGCGATGCGAACGACGGGTTAATCAAAACGTTTACCATTCACGCCGGCGGAATGTTGCCAGTGACGCTGGAATCGTTCTCGGTAGATTGACAGACAATACAGAGTTGAAAACTGATTCTAGCTGTCCTTAGCTCGTCTCAGGGCAGTGAGAGATAAGAACACCCCTGTTGCCCTTTTTTTGTGAACCAACACTGGGGAGGTTCACATGATCACAAAGAAGTCATTTTGCGGCGCATTGTATTTGTGGGTGTTAATTGCAATAGCGTTTTATGCTTTTTTTCAACAGCGCCAAACGCTCCGCAAGGCGCGTATTGGCAAAAGTAGCGTGGCGCTATCGATCGGCGAGGGGGCGGTATACACACTCCCTACCAATACTTGCGTTTGATGATGACCGCTGGTAGACCATTACGCTTTGACGGTCGTTCAAAAGCGTTGCATACTAACCCGTCGCACCATTAACGAAAATAATGTCATGAACCCGCGACCCACTCTCGGCGTACTGCTGGCTATTGCCTCTGGTATGGGGAACGCCGGCACCCCGCCCACCTGTACCATCACGGCACCAGCGCCGCAGATGACGGTTCCCGCATCCCCTGTACTCATCGAGTACACTGCCAATGCCGTACCGGGACTGCTAGCAGCACACTACGAATATAGCGCTGGAGGAGGTGGATTTGAGAATGCGTCCGCGGTTGGAGGGACGGCAAACCCAGAGTTTGTCAATTCGGGGGCGAATAGCTGGCAATGGGATGCTGCAGCCGACGGCGTCGTTGGTCAGGACGTAGATTTTAGGTTGACGTTAACGGACATAAATTCCGAGACAACCACCTGTTATCTTAGTCTACCGGTGGAACTGCTGAGCTATTCGGTTGATTAGTGCCGAGTGAGACTCCTGGCAGGCTTTTGGAACTCTACGCTGGCGGCGCGATAAAGGCGTCAAAACTGCTCTCAAAATACTCATTTACTTGAGCTATCGGCGCTTACGCTAGTGTGGCCCGTTTCGGGAAAGTGATTGTAAATATTTCCCGCAAAGGTAGGAATTACCTATTGATGCCGTGAGCATACCCGCTTAAAGCGCGGGGAAATCGGCACAAAGTTCAGACGAACACTTCTCTTTCCCGAGCGACCCGGCCAGTTGCAAGCGTTGGCACGATACTTGCTCCAAGCCTAAGTGAGTGGGCTACGTGTTGACTAGGCAAATTACGTTGCTTGCTCAAAACCACTACCACCAACAGGAGAAGGAAATGTTCAATTGGGCTTTTATATTTCTTGTCGTCGCCATCGTAGCTGCGGTCTTGGGTTTCAGCGGAATCGCTGGTGCTGCTACCAACATCGCATGGATTCTGTTCGTCGTCGGACTGATCGTTGCAGCTGTGTTCTTCATTCGCGGAAGAAGCAGCGTGTGAACCTCGCCTGGCGATGGCTGTCGGCCAGCCATCGCCAGGCCTCTGCCCAACACCGTACGAGGTGTCTTGCTACACGAAGGCTCTAATGTAACATGGCGGCACGGGTTGCAAGATACCGAGGAACATATTGCAATGGTCGCTGATGCTGGATAACAACTGAGGGCGGATCGTGTCGGAATTTGAGCACTATAGATCAGCAGAAAATCGGAACCGCGTATGAATACACAAGGTGAGAAGTGCGGAGTTGCTAGCGACTATCCGAAAGCCTCGAACGTTGGTCACGGCAAGCAGGGGACCATCGTCGCTGTTCTGTTGAGTTTGTCGGTTCTCATGTTGACGCCTTTCGATACTGGATTGGCGCAGCAAATATCGGATGAGTCCGCAGCCGACAAAGCATCGGAAACGATCAGCACCGTAGATTTGCCCGCCGATGACGATATCAAGGCGCGCATCGAAGGCATCTATTCCCAAATAGATGCGCTCTCGGCCGTTGAAGTCACGGTCCGCGACGGGGTCGTGATTTTGTCAGGCTCTGTCTCCAATGAAGCGCAGGCCGTGCGAGCGATCACGTTGGCAGAACGGCTGCAAGGCGTAGTTACCGTCGACGATGGCATAAACCGAATCCTCGATCTTGAGGGCAATGTTGTCCCCCTGGTGGATCAATTCAGGGCAGATCTGACCCGCTGGACTTACGCCTTGCCGCTAATTGCTCTGGCGATCTTCATCTTCATTCTAGTCGCCTACGCCGGACACCGGCTGGCAAAATGGTCGAGCCTGTGGCAACGACTTTCGCCAAACCCGTTTCTTGGCGAACTGCTCGGTCAGGCAGTGAGAATTGTGACCATCGTGTTTGGTTTGGTATTGGCACTGAACCTGCTAGGCGCGACGGCACTTGTCGGTACAATCCTGGGCGGTGCAGGCGTCGTCGGGCTGGCCATTGGCTTCGCCGTACGCGATACGCTGGAGAACTATATCTCAAGCATCATGCTGAGCTTGCGCCAACCGTTTCGTGCCAATGATCATGTGGTTATTGGAGACAATGAGGGCAAGGTCGTCAGGCTGACCTCGCGTGCAACGGTTTTGATGACGCTCGACGGAAACCACCTGAGAATCCCCAACTCACAAGTCTTCAAGGCAGTCATCCTCAACTACACCAGCAACCCGGAACGCCGGTTCACGTTTGACCTCGGTGTCGACGCTGATGATGACCCCATCGAAGCGATGGCTGTGGGGGTGGACTCGTTGAGCAAGCTGCCATTTGTCCTTGATGATCCTGAACCGAATGCAATCATCAGCACGGTGGGCGACTCCAATATCGTGATCACGTTCATGGCCTGGGTTGATCAACGAACCAGCGATTTCGGCAAGTCACGAAGCCTGGCGATTCGTGCCGCCAAAGCAGTGCTTGAGGAAGCAGGCTTTACCTTACCCGAACCCATCTATCGACTGCGAATTGACCCAAGGGAATGGAATGCCGCACCAACTGCAAATGTCGCCCAGGCAACCAAGGCCAAGAGCGAAGCCCCCACCGTGGACAAGAAGGGCTCCCCATTGAACGACTCCGACGCCGTTGAGGCAATGATGGACGTGTCACCGGACAGACACCTTGAAGACAAGGTCAACGAAGAACGAACGCTCAACACCGACAGTGATTTGCTCGACAATGACCGACCGATCGAATAGCTGCGCAGGGTTGTAAAGACGGAGTCCGCACTGTGATGCGGAAACTGGGGCTACCCCGAACTGAGGGATTTGTCCTACAGACAAATCGACGGCGAGGTGTCCTCACTTCTCCTCCTCTGAGCAGAGGGTGTCCCGGACCGGACTATGAAACTGGGCAGTTCGGGCGACGGTTTTGCGCTCTTATGTTGACGCGCAGTAGAGTCACCTAAATTATACAGGATACAGCTAGGCGAAACGTCGCTGGCTGCCAGGTGAAGAGGGTGGAGAGATGCATGAAGGTGGGACTATTCTGAGCCAATGCTCAGACGTGCACTGTCGTGAGGGCAATCTTGATATAAAGTCGTACGGGAGCATTCTAAAGGCACATTTATTGCTTTTTGATCACATTGCCATTCCGGCAACCCAGTTTCTTAGCAACCGATACTTGTTCGGGCTATTGGGAAATGATGCAGATCTTCGTCGTTGTCTCCGTATCCGAGACGGCCGGACAAGGAGTCCGTTGCAGCCGGTTTCATTCGGATTTGACAATTTCTCGGAAATTGCAGAAAAAATGGTTTCAACGCAGACCGGTCACTCTCTCGGTTCGTCAAAAATGTTGGAACTGCACGCAGCGCGACTGGATGAGGCCAAAGCTGGCCCGTTACCAAGGAGAGACCAATGTTCGTTTCGTAAAGACTTTTGGGGTGCCTTCATGATCGGTACTGGGGCAATTCTGGAAGACACTTCGGTGTCCTCTCAGGCTAGATCGAATTTCGAAAACCTCAAGTCGTGGGTCTCACAGACAGTCAACCCAGAGAATTTTACGCAGACTCAAGCTCGTCGGTGGGTAGAGACCAATTGGCAAGGCGATGTGAGAATGCCCTATCTCGCGATCGACTCGCTTTATCAATTCGCGTTTGCCCAACCTCTGGACTCCTCTTATTTTGGCCTTGCAGATGGCGAAGACTCGACTAAGCCGCTTCTTGCGCTGTGGAACGCAAGCGAACAGCGATTTGGAGATAGCAACACTAATGGATCAAGTATGAAGCGGAACTTAGATATTGGTGAGCTCATCACGAACTTCCCATTGAGTGTGCTGGAAGAACTGCCATTAGGCGTGCTGGTTGAACTCCGGGAGACACCAGCCTTTGCCCGTCTCCGCGCATATTTGAACGATCTGATTGACCGCAAAACGACTGCGAACTTAAGCCGGGCGAAGGACGCATTCGATGATTGCGCCGAGGCAATAAGGGAAGTGTTAGAACACAAGGACGCGAGAATGTGGAAGGAGTACAAGCAAAAAATTGGAGAGGAGCTCATGCGAATCACCATAAAGCAGGATGAAACCCGAGCTCTGAGGATGATCGAGCTTGTGAGCCCGCTGAAAACGATCATTCGCATTTCAACTACTGCAAGAATGAGGCAACTCCAAGGCGACCCAGTCAGCGATTTAAACTTGCAACAACTCAAGGTCGACTTGGCCAATCTCGTCGGGCGGTATGAATAGATTGAAGCATCCCTAGCATCCCTGGACATATATGGACGCCTGTGTGCCTTGAACGAAGCCACTGACGGATCAGTTGCTTCTTGCTGTATTGAAGATGAGGGAAGGCCCCTCGGCATCGCCTATCAAGGAGGGGGTGTCAAACCGCTCTGAGCTGCAACGGTAAAGAGTCTTTGTGGTGGGCGTCAGAGAAAAGGCCGGCGCAGAGCTGGTCAGGTATGAAATAGCGAGACGAACGCAAGTGAATCACTGTCAAAGTGTCGAGAATTATCTACGTGATTGTCAAAACCGACCGCTGGGCGTTTGGTCGGGACGAGTCTGGCGGCAGCCTGAATTGCTGGCCAGGCGGCATCCGGCACAGAGGTGGCATGAGGTCAGGGACACCCCAAATTGAGGGATTTTTCCTACAGACAAACCGGCGGTGATTTGGCAAAGTAGGGCACTAACTGAACAGGGTGAAGCCGCGTCGGTATGGGGTGACTAACGTCACGCCGTGCGGCTGAACGCCCCGACATGGATGTCGGGGCTGGGGGTTCAATCGTAGCTCATACGTTTCGCTATGGATGGCAAAACCGAGGTTGCATTCGGAGTACCAAACAGAGCAACTCAACCCTCGGCGACTAACGAGGAATGCTAGCGGTTGTGCTGTTGCTGTCTCCGTTTGTGAGTATGGAGCGGCCATCCCTGGCTAAACGAATGAGCTCTATGCGTGGGTCCAGCCTGCACCTCCGTGTGCAGTCGTTCGCCAGCACGGCGTGATCAATATCACCCCGTATTCATGCCGGCTCACCCGCCGGAGCTACCACCCATCTTGTCGCGGCTTGGGACGAGTACGTGAAATACATCGGTAGCGACGACAAACGACTAGTTCACCATACCGCCGCAGCGATCCAGAGATTTGCCAAGGCGGTGAAGAAAAAATTCTTCAAGAACTACCGAGAACTCGGCAGTATGTACCACGCCAGCGGTTAGCTCTACCTTTCAAATCCCACCCTGCTGCTTCGGGTATACCCCGAGCGTTTGTATGCCTCCGTCAAAGTAAAAAGCAATGATTTCGGCGTGCTCGAGCGCAATCTACGGGGATTTGGATAGCGGGGGGAGGTTGGGGCGGCAATCCCCTACGCAACCGTGTTATTTTTGCCTTTCAAATCGAGGGTGTCCTCGCTTCTTTGTCGCTTCTTTGCCGGAATAATCGGTAACTGTCAGATCGGGTCGCGACTACTACAGCTAGCAGTTGTGCTGTTGCTGTCTCCGTTTGTGAGTATGGAACGGCCATCCCTGGCGATGCTTTGGGTATACGCCGAGCGTTTGTGTGCCTACGTCCCAATAAAGAGCAATGATTTCGGCGTGCTCGAGCGCAATCTACGGGGATTCGGATAGCGAGGGGAGGTTGGGGCGGCAATCCCCTACGCAACCGTGTTATTTTTGCCTTTCAAATCGAGGGTGTCCTCACTTGTTTTGATATCGGCCCGCAAGAGATATCAGCGAGCCCGCGATAGACATCAGGCGTGGCAGGAAGATTCGTAATTCGATTATTCGATTGGTGCTGGATAGAACCCAACGCTGAAGCGCTGTGGTGGACGTCCACAAGGCTGGATGTCCACCAAATTCAATCATTCAATCGGTTGCTTTGACCTCAACGGAGCTGATATCGGTATTCAGTTGCTCGATCACTTGACGGGAGTGAGACAAAATTAAGTCGCCCGCGATTAGGGCAAGGACGACGGCGGTGACGGCTACTATGACCCGTGGGACATGAGCAGCCGCGAATAGCAATTGTAAGAGAGCCAGGGGAAGAACCAAGAAGGTACAAACACCCAGTACTCCGACCCAAGGAGCAGCATCATTTGGTTCTAAGACACTTGTAACGATCGACAAAGCGACTGGGACAAGCACATACAAGCCAGTCTTAAGTATGAATGCGAGTGGTCTCTGTAATGAATCTTCACGGAGCGTGCGAAAGGCCTTGCCTGAGTAAATCCGATTGATCAGAAAGAAGGTAACGACCGCCAATACTTGTCCGGCGAAAACATACATAATTGGTGCCATTAGAACCACAAGCGCATTCTGAAGAATACTCATCTCGCTGCTCGCCGGATCTTCGGCGAAAAAATGATCCTCTAACACACCGATTGTGAAAACCAAGGATGCGATGCCGACGCCCCACCTCAGGCAGAAAAACATGGTCCGTCGCTGTTCTCGGATCGTGTCAAGCACCAGCACCCCCTCAGGTCTACAAAGTCTAAGTTTCCACGCTCGTCGATAGATACACGCTAGCAAAATGTAAAGCGCGATTGAGTCAGTGGCGTAGCTTTGGAGTTTGACACCCAAAAGCAGCACTATGGGCAGCGAAAATATGGTGTTGGCAAGAGAACTCCATTCGTAAATCACCGCCCGTACAAAACTCTCGGACGGGTGCCAGCCAACAAGCGCAAGAAAACTCAATGCCGAAAAAACGGACAAGATGAGGAGCACGGCCTCGCTTCTCAACGCTTTTAGCTCCTGAATAAGGATCCGAGCAGACAATTTGCTCGGTGAAATTGTCGTCTCGATGTTCTCCTTCGAACTCATTTCTTTCGAGAACGACACGAGGAACCTGTCCGGCGTCGAGAGAACTCGACCCAGAATATGGAGCGCACTGGTTGCCGCCTCTAAGGCGGACCGAAGAAGTGGCAGGGCTCCATCCCTCATCGTGATGGCGAAAGAGCGAAGTCGTTGCTTGATGTTTTGCGCCAAAACTGTACCGGTGTCGAAAAACTGAAGTGGAAGTGTACGACAGCTTGCATTCCATGTGCCCTGTGTTGGACACCGACCAAAAGCTGGAAACACTGCTCACGCCACATCAAACACTTAGAGCCTTTCTTGGCTGAGTTTCTGGAAACAAAGCACACGCCGGTACCCCATTTTCTGCTAGGTGTCCGAAAATTGGAAACAAAACGTCAGAAATGTCCTATTGTTGGAAACATGGTGTCTGTTTGTCGGTTAATGAGAGTCTGCGCTGATCGGCCCTGACCGTCCGAGGTAATACTCCATACACACCAAAATGACAAATCGAGGGTGTCCCAACTCTTCTCCCCGATCATGGCAATACTCGACGACAGGCCACGGCAAACCCGCTAGACTCAATTTTTCTCCCGAGCAATACCAATGAAACAACTCCCGCCGGGTTTCGTGTTCGCAATCGCATTGTATCCCTTACTAGCAATTGCTGAAGACGTCGATCTGCAAGCCATTCATCAGATCAAACAAGAGGCCTTTTATAACTCGAAGGTCATGGACTACATCCACGTAATCGCAGACGAGAACGGTCCACGAATGACCGGGTCCGAAGGCTATCGTCGCGCCGCCGAGCTTGCTCTAGTGGCGTACCGCGAAGCGGGTATCGAGAATGTAAGATTGGAAAACTGGGGAACATTCGGCCGCGGTTGGGATTGGTCCAGGGTCGCTGTCCAAATGAAAAAACCGCACGACACGACGTTGACAGCCTTTCCAGCTGATTACAGTGCTGCCACGGAAGGAGCGGTCGGTGGACCGGTGGTCTTCGCCCCTGTCTGGGAGTATGAGAGTGACGGCCCTGACAATGGCGACTTGGAAAAACTAGCTAATCAAATCGAAGCTTGGAAAGACAAGTACCGCGGCCAGTTGGGTGGGCGGGTGGTGATGCTCGATCACCCCAGCGAATTCGGGCTGCCGGAGGAATTGCCGGTCTTCCGTCTAGACGACGATGACCTTGCCGACATGAGTCAAACGGCCAGCTTTCATGGTCCTGTTGATCCTGGGCCGGTTCCCGACCTGATCTGGCCGCTGACCGCCTATCCGATTGACAAGGAAAAAGCCTCTCGAGTCTGGGAGGTCATGCCTCTGGAGTTCGCGGTGGAACGCTGGGAGCTCGAGATCAAGGTCAACAACCGTATTGTCGAATTTCTTCTCAAAGAGGGCGCCGTTGCGGTATTAAAGACCAGCTGGGCTAGTGGTGCCGGCGTAATCATGCAAAGTGATTACGGCTCGTACTTCGACAACGACCCGATCGCTCCGCCGTCTGTCGTACTTATGCCCGAGCAATACAACCGAATCCACCGACTGCTTATGCGCGACGTTCCGGTCGAGCTTGAGATTGAGGTAGATGCAAGATTCTATCCAGAGGCGACCGGCACCAATGTGATGGCTGAAATTCCAGGCACCGACCGAGCCGATGAGGTTGTTATGCTAGGTGCGCATTTCGATTCCTGGCAGAGCGCAACAGGCGCAACAGATAACGCCTCGGGCAGTGCCGTCGTTATGGAAGCCATGCGTATTTTGAAGACCCTGAACCTACCAATGCGTCGCACCGTGCGAGCTGGCTTGTGGGACGGTGAGGAACAATGCCTATGCGGCTCACGCGCCTATGTTGCCGAACATTTCGCCGACCCGGTGAGCATGCAACTGAAACCCGGGCACGAAACACTATCAGCGTATTTCAATCTGGATAACGGCGGCGGAAAAATTCGCGGCGTGTACCTGCAGCAAAACGACATGGCGCGACCGATTTTCAGTGCCTGGTTGGAGCCATTCAGCGACTTGGGAGTCAGCACCGTCACCATCGTCAATACCACCGGCACAGACCACTTGTCCTTCAACGCCGTAGGATTGCCGGGCTTTAGCTTTGTTCAAGACCCTTTGGACTATTCCTTGAACACTCACCACTCCAATGTCGATCATGTCGACCACCTGGTTCCTGGCGATCTGATGCAGGCCGCCGCCGTGATGGCCGCCACCGTCTACCACGCCGCAAACCGAGAAGAAATGATTCCTCGAAAGCAATTACCGCCTGCATTGCCAGAAAAGAATCCACTGCCGGAAATCTTGCGGGGAGGGTAGGCCTAAAGCGTTGCCTGGTGCACGGTTTGTGGCCCTCCACAAAAGCTGGAACGAGACAGAAAATGCCACCTCGAACAACCCTTTGCTAGCTAATGAAGTTCGAAACTTAGCAATCCCACACAAGGAGGAATTGCGGACATATGTATGAACAATGGAGTCACTCCGTGTACAAGTCAGGCGGGAGATTTCCTTAACTCGCGACACTAACAAGGAACAGGGGGACCACTATTTAGAGGGAAACCTTATGAGCGCTTCAACCCAATCGCCTGCACACAGTTGCCCGGACTTCAATGTCGAAGAGGTGTGCTCCCAGCTGGAATCGATGGCCAGCTCCGCGGAAGAAAAATCGGAAATGACGGCCGCCCGAACGATGATCGCGCATGAGGTCAATAGACTCAACGAGGGAATTCGGCAATTCCAACAATCCACGTCGAGCAGCTCGCGGTGTCGTCGTTGGACCACAACGCACTGTGCTAGCAGCGGTGGGCTCTTGCCGTACAGTTTGCCATACGCTCAAGCAAATGCGGGTAGAGTGTTGGTGGGGTGGGGCGGCAGCAGCTGCGTTCAGGTTGGCCGATGCCGTATTTGTTTCCACTATGAGTGCCGAGTTGATCGCATTTCGCCAGACTGATTGTTTGAGACTTGCCTTGTCACGCCCAGCGAGGCGTTGGCAACAACGGCAGTGACTGATTGGACACCCACATGCCTGGATGTCCAACAGTCGAGTTGGAATTCGTCCAAGAGCTCCGATTTTTGTCGATGCTGTCAAAACCAATAACTTTTCATAATTGGTATTATCATAAGCTATCGCTCTCTATTTAATTGGCCGACGGGCTCGCTCAATGAGCAATTCTAACTCTTTGTTCGAATGCCCGCGTGAGCACTCAATCGCGGCTGAGAAAAGTCGTTCAGCAAGCTCCACATCGTTAACGCGATACAACTCTTGGCCGTGAAACGCCAATGCTGTGGAAAGCTCAGTGGCGAGACCATTCTCTTTGAAGAACTGTTCCGCTTTTTGATACCGGCGGTTGCCCTCAGTCACGTCGTTTGATCTAAAGGCGACCATTCCCTTGGTGGCTTCAATCACGGCGCATTCGTGTCGATCCAAGCTCACGATATCCCGCAACCGCTTCTCAGCGTCACCGATCTTTCCGCAATAAATTTCTGCAACGGCACGATTGTTTTTAAGCATCGCGTCATTTGGCCGCAATTCGAGGCCTTTCCGACAGAGATCTTCCGCCGCTGCTCCATCGCCAAGCGCGACAAGGGCCATATGGGTAGCTTCACGATAAGGTCGCAAAGAGAATGGTTCTACTTTCATCCACTCCCCACAGTGTTTGAGCGCATCGGTGTAGTTTCCAGAGCTTCTGCTCGCATACATTAGTCCTTCAGCCGAGCGTGCCCCAGATTGAAGTGTTTCCGGTTGACCTAACACGAGCTTCTCATGATAAGTCAGCCATGACGCCTGAGCGAAGGCGTTCGCGTTACCACCAACCATGCTCGCCTCAATGTGCTTTCGAGCAACCTTGTCCTTTCCACTCTTAATATTTAGCGTCCCAATCGCTGACCGCAGTTCAGTTGAGTGCTCATTTGACCACTGCATGGATTGCAATTTTCTGACTGCGAAGTCCACGCTTCGTGAAGGTTTTTCGGCTACTTGTGAAGTCGCCACCTCGCAAGCCAGAAGCCATGGGTCATGTTTCAGTGCTGGGTGATTCAGTACGAGCCAATGAGCTCGGTCCGGCTCATGCAAATGCGCGTATAGCCTTACGGCAGCTCGCACAATCGCGCGATTCAACGGACTCAACCCTAACGCCACTGTCATGCACCTATCGGCCTTTGCGTTCTGACCTATCGTGCAAAAGGCCAGAGCCAAGTCACACCAACTTAGCGGCAGGTTTGGGTGGTCTCGCAGCTTTGCCCTCAAGCTTGCTATCGACCTCTTAGTACCGGCAACTGATAGGTCAGATAGATCGTTAACCATCGCCTGGTCGTGCGTCACCCCTAGCGAAGATGGCATTGTGGAAACTATGGAAATATCGCTCCTGTCGCTCAGATTACGCTGGATTTCTGTCTTCATAGCGAACACGTCGAGTTCGCTAGATCCAGACAATAGGGCCGATTCAATCGCCCTGACGGCATTATGAATTTGTTTGTTTCTAAGAAACGTATCAAATTCCTCTTTAGCCCTTTGCCTTAGGTCGTCCATGTGTGGAAGGTAAGTGTAGTTCTTTGATTCTCGTGGTGCTGGAGAAGCTTCTGCTCCGCCCACCTTTCCCATTGGCAGCCAGATAGGCAACACATTCCTTTCTGAGGTTTCCGGTGTATTCATGACTCTTGTCTTGCTTTGCCAACAGCAAGCGCCACCTCGCAACTGCGACTCAGTCGGTCGAAGAATGATACGAACTTCTCAAGTGAATAGGGGTTGCCGTTTGTTCGCCTGAGTCCATGAACCCCTCGGCGTAATGGGTCGGGGTCGCATAATGCCAAGACGGCCTTTTTGACGTCTTGTTCGATCTCCGGGGTAGGACCAACGATAGCATCGTTTACAACTTTGATGGACGCTTCACGGAGGATCGGAATTAGCTCTGCATATTCGCCATATTGACACCACTGATTTGGTTGTTGGCCCTCCGGAAGAAAACATAACACACTGAAACTAAAACTATGCCAATCCTCAAACAGACTGTATTCCCGATTAAGGAAACATCTAAACAACAGAGAACCCAGCGAATAGCAGTCGTACGCGAAATGACGCACTCTGCTGTCAAGAGGTTTGTAGCCATACTGAGCTTCAGGTGGAGCGACATCCACAGCTCCAATAACAGGGTACTCATCGTGGGGCACCGAACCTGAAGACCGCACAAAAGAAGCTGATCCAAAGTCACAGATCTTTGTTCTTCCGCACGCATTTCCTTGCACCGTGTTTCTGAAGCTCAGGTCGTGGTGAGCAATACCGTTTGTGTGCAATTGCCTCAACGCCGCAGCGATACCATGAAGAGTCTTGACTCTCTCTACTGGCGTTTGGTGGGCCGGAATTGGTGATCTCGACCTGTTTTTCTCAAAGTCGTAGACGAGGTAGTGGACAATGTTCCCGAATATTTTTGCTTTGTCATGGTCTAAGATCGACACTACGCGCGATAGCGTCTTACACCGTGACGCGATTTCCCTTTCGTTCACGAACTCCTGAACCATATTCTGAAGACGGTCAACATCACCCGCATGATCTTCATGTCTGAAGTCAACGGCTTTGACAAAGACTGCCTTGTCTCCGTTTTTTGTGTCAACGGCGTGATAGCACCCTGTCCTTGATCGTCGCTCGCCATCGGGCTGAACAGTTGCTAGCTCTTCCAGCAATTTGTAACGACCATTAAGGGTCTCACCAACGAGAGCGTCGGCACCGCGAATACCCGTCAACTGCCCTCTCCGTTGTTTGTGCCAGAAGACCCGAAGTAGTATCCCAAAACCAATGTTGCCAATGGTAAAAGTACATCCGAAAGGCCAAAAATTGCTTCTAAGGCGCTTGCCCTAGCGTCAGGAGTTTCAGCGCCGTACAACATGGCGAAAGCAGCTAAGCTTACGTAAAGTGCTACAAAGCCAAGCACAAAATACGCGAGGTTCATCCGTACCCGATCTGTATCAACCGGGACAATGTTGTACTCCATCGCTTCCGTTCGAATATTTCTGTCGTTACTCATAGAAAAGTCCCTGCCTAAATGATGACTCTCTCCCTTTCATCTCCTTTCTCCAAGTAAATCTCTTTTCCGGAGTTGGACGCTTCTGAAAGAATCGCCAACAGTTTTAGGGCCATTCTGAGTACTTCGGTATTAGTCGTCGCTCCTGTGTTTTTGCGGATCATGTCAATCGCCTTCATTGTGTTTTCATCGAAGCGATATGTAGTTGTGTGTTTGCTCATCGTGGGCTAGGCCTGTGTTGTAAAGCACTTTGGTGTATATCAAACATATGTCTTTATGATATATTTTTCAAGCTAGCGAGATGGTTGAGATGGGACCAACGCAGATCCTCGATCTTCTGGTCGTCGATCCGGACATCGCGCGAGAACTTGTCGAAATGACTCACTAGCTGGCTTCACCGGTGCCGTAGGCGCTCTGCCAATGGTTTCTAAGTCTCAGACCTCTTAGCTATTCGCAATGTTTCATGATGACGCACTGAGTTGTTTGAGTGGTCGTAACCCAAAGTAGTATCAAGAGAAGCATGCCCCATGTTTTCCTTCACCAACCGAATACTCAATCCCGCGTCAACCAGGTCAGTGGCATAGGTATGACGAAGCCAGTGCGCCGAAGCGTGCTTCAACGCATGTAAATCGCTTGCCATTTCAGACGACTCGCTAGAGGAGGGCAGTGAAACCAATCGTTCCTCAAGGTAGTCATGCGCCCGAGCGAACAGGCTCTTGGTGGATCGATAAATCTGATTCTCCCCAACGCCCTTTGTCCCTCTGATGCTTAGCAGCAGAGGCGTTTCTTCGCTAGGTACCGGATAGTCACCAGGCACGCCCAAGATTCGCCGATACTCCACCAATGTCCGTAACAGCGCATCCGGCACCGGGATGTGCCGTTCTTTTTTTCCCTTGCCAATGGTTCTAAACCACCACTGGTTGCGCTTGCTGTAGAAGTCGCCCATGGTGCCGCCGGCAACCTCACTAATGCGCAGTCCCAGGTAGTAGAACAAGTCGATGGTGTAGCGGGCTCGAATGGCTTTCAAACGCTGTCGCTCGGTTTCTTCGGGCATTGCGGCAATCACCGCATCGATCGCTTGTTTCGCGTGGCGGCCAAGAACACGCTCCACCTTCTTTTCTCCCGCCTGGCGTGTGTCTCTGGTGAGTCGTCCGAGCTGGAACGCCGATGCCCGCAGGTAGTCTGCATTGATAAGGTAAGTGGACAGACTCTTGACCGCAGCGATCGCCGCTTTGACGCTTGAGTCGCTTAAGTGGGCGCTTCTGAAAGGGCGCCAATGTGGATTGATCGTTCCATTAGGAAGCCATAGGTTGACCGGTACGCCTTTTACTCTGGGCTGAACGAAGCTCTTTGGTGGCGACCTGAGAAAGATTTCGTAGTTCAGCGCGTCGCTTCGATCCAGGCTCGACATTGGCTTGAGTGCAAAGTAGCGACAAAAGAGCAGCAGCCGTATGCATTCCTTCTCATAGGCTCGCACGGTATGCGGACTGCCAACGCGCGCTTTGTCGACCAGGAAACACCGAACAGCTTCCAAGTCATTATTGGCACGGATCAAGGGAGGTCTATCTGGGTCGAGGTTACGGTAGATGCCATTGACGCCGAGTAGGTCCTCGCACTCGTTGGAAATCGGCAACGTCAATTCCTTGAAAACCCTCAACGGCAACAACTCGGGTGTCGGCGCTGTTGGCATCAGTTCCTGTGAGTGTGTCGAGTCGTCCAAAATTAGACCAAGTTCAACTCAAAAATACGTGTGTGAAAGTATATCATGATAATGCGGGTTATCTTGAATTTGGCCCAATGTGGCTTGTGAGGGAAAGGGGAGGCTGACGTGGGGCACGTTCGATGATGAAGCTGCTGGAGGGCAGGGGACTATTCGACGGTCGAGCAAGACACATCCCAAGCCGTTTTCGCTCCAGGTGGGATGATGGTGATCTGTCCCGTGAAACTGTCGAATTGGTTAATCGCTAAGTGTCAGATCAAGTCGCGGCTAACTCGGCTACCCAGCATGAGTGCCACGGTTAGAACTACGCTTCAACAAGCTCTCTGCTGGAATTGAAAATGTCTCGTGCAGGCCTTCGATCATACGAAGTGTCAGTGGTCGTTTCCGGGCCAGAATTTCATAGACTCGATTCTTTCGACCAATGACCGGCACTAGATCATCGACGGTAAGGCCCTGTTGTTCCATCCGGAATTTGATGGCTTCGACTGGATCAGGGAAATCCACTGGGTAGTGCTCCCGCTCGTATGCTTCTACAAGTGTTACAAGCACATCCAGCCGGTCACCTTCAGGCGAGCCAGTCTCAGCGAACATGAGGCCTTCAACTTCTATTAGTGTTGCCTCGTAATCGGCTTCAGTTTTAATGGGACGAATTTCCATAGGACACCTCAAATTGACTGTGCATCAATGGCGTCATACTGCTTGTGTGTTCCAATGAAGCGAATATACACAACGCGGTAAGCGTAATTGATCCAAACCACCACCCGATACTTGTTCCCAGCGATGTTAAAAACGACACGGCCATCTCGCAAAATACTGGCGCTAGAAAATTGAGCCTTCACGTCATTGGGAGCGGACCAATCCGCCTTCAGAGTTTCTCGATACCATGCCATTCCCGGCCCGATGGAATCCGAGTAGGCAGGTGAGCTTTTCCAAAACTTTTTCAGCGTTGACAAAGCGATGATGCGCATTGACCACACCATAGTCCCATATTGGGACTTTTTCAACCTGAAATAGCCTGGTTCTGTGGTTTTCGGGGAGTTTGGTTCCAAGGGGGTATACCGAATCAAACATGGGCTCATCGTCATAACTGACCCTGAATATGAAAACGCTTTCAGGCATAGGACCCGCCTTGGACGTCAGTCTCAAAAAGAGTATGAAACTCCCAATCTCGATGGTGTCCTCACTTCTCCCGGAAAGGAAATCGAGTCGAAGACGCAGTCATGCGAATGAAGTGGCGGCATATTACAGGGGACGGGTAACTGGTCCTAATTCTCAATATTGGCGAGAGTAGGCTGGGAGATTTAGAGTTCGCTCATGTCAGATAATCGTTGGTCGAGAAATTCGATCAATGTCCGCACTTTTGGCGCGACATGCTTGCGCGTCGGATAGACCGCGTATATGCCAAGCTCGATTGACTTGTAATCGGGCAAAATTGGCACGAGATAGCCGGCGGCTATGTCAAGACCTACAAGGAACGTCGGCTGGAGGATGATTCCTTGGTGCGCCAGTGCGGCGGCCCGACAGGTGTCACCATTGTTTGCCTGTAGTCGTGGTCTGGTCTTGACGACTACGGGCCCCTGCGGGCCTTCGAGGCGCCATTCATCACCCGTTGACCAGTAACTGTAGCCGATCACGCTGTGCGATTGCAGATCTTCGTGGGTCTCCGGCACTCCGTTCCTTTGAAGGTACTCAGGTGAGGCACACATGACGATTTGGGTCGTCGCCAAAGGTCTGCCAATGAGGCTCGAATCTCGTAATGAACTGATCCGTATCGCTACGTCATAGCCTTCCTCAACGAGGTCCACCAAACGGTCAGCCAGCGTCACCTCAATTCGCAATTTGGGGTGAAGCTGAAGAAAATCTGCCCAAAGCGGCGCCAACTGGCGAATGCCAAAGCTGACAGGCGCATTGATCCGCAGTAAGCCAACAGCGGCCTCGGCCCGCGAACTGAGCTCGGCTTCCGCTTCTTCCATCTCGGCCAGCAGGGTTCTGCAACGGACCAGAAATGTCTCTCCCTCATGTGTCAGCGACAAACGACGCGTCGTGCGGTGCAGCAATCGCACGCCCAGCCGCGCTTCCAGATCGGCAACATGACGGGAGGCTGCCGCACGTGAGATGTCCAGTCGCTCAGCGGCACAAACAAAACTGCCGGCATCAACGACTGCAGTAAAGGTTTGCATTTGCAGAAACCGATCCATTGTCTCACAAAATGAAATAAATTAACTCAAAATAGCATATTTATCTCACTTGTCGAACCTTTTATCGTTCTTGGCATGCTTGGCGCTAGACCAGGCATTCACTGACATCACATAGAAATGACTGAGGTATGAAATGAAAAGCGTGTGGATAAACAGGTTAATTGGGACTCCCGCAGGATGGGGAACGGTGCCGCTGCGCTTGGGCGCTGGCATCATTTTTACAGCCCACGGCGCACAGAAGCTATTTGGCTGGTTCGGCGGCTATGGGCTCGAAGGCACGGGTCAGTTCATGGCCTCACTCGGACTCACGCCCGGATACTTAATGGCCGCTCTCGCGGGCGGCGCCGAGTTTTTTGGTGGCCTCGCGCTGCTTCTGGGTCTGATTGTCAGACCAGCGGCGGCTGTTCTTTCGTTCGTTATGGCGGTCGCAATCTTCAGCGCCCACATCGGTAATGGCCTGTTCATGAGTAACAATGGCTATGAATTCGGTCTTGCTCTTCTGGCCATTTCAGTGGCACTGACGATCAGCGGCGCGGGAAGGCTGTCAATCGATCGCGCTCTGAGCACACGGTTGAGCTAGGCTGAAGGTAAGTCATTATGAGCGAAAACAGAAACCCTCAGCACCTCAATGGTCCAATGCCCGTGCTGTTCGTCGGCCACGGTTCCCCGATGAACGCCATCGAGGACAACCGCTGGAGCCGGGAATTCGCCGCCCTTGGCGGCGAATTCGCCCAACCTACGGCGATCCTTGCGGTTTCAGCCCATTGGTATGTCAATGGCACGTACATCACCGGCAATGAACAACCGGAGACGATTCACGACTTCGGTGGGTTTCCGCAAGCGCTGTTCGAGGTCGAATATCCCTCGCCAGGTCATGTCAGTCTCGCGCGACAGGTTAGAGGCATACTCGAGCAAGAACGCGCGTCGCTGAATAGTGACTGGGGAATCGATCATGGAAGCTGGAGCGTACTGAGATGGATGTTCCCCAAAGCGGATGTCCCTGTTATCCAGCTCAGCATCGACCGACGGCAGAGCCTAAAACGGCACTTCGAGATCGGTCGATCGCTAGCCGAGCTAAGGGACGAAAATGTGCTTATTCTGGCAAGCGGGAATATCGTCCACAATCTTAGGGACGCTTTCAGTCGAAAACGAGTTGGTGACATCGAAACGCCGAATTGGGCCCGGCGCTTCGATGAATCAGTGAAGCAGGCCGTCATTGACCACGACTCGGCCCGATTGTTGTCGCTGGCCACGGAAACCGACGATGGACGGCAGGCCCACCCCACACTCGACCACTGGCTCCCTCTGATCTACGCTGCAGGGGCCGGTCTCGAAACCGATGGAACTCGCTTTACCAGCGAAGGCTTCGACTGGGGCTCTATTTCGATGCGAAACGTGATCTTCCAATGACGGTGCTGTGGGGTTTGCGACGTACCGGATACGGTCGAAAGGTTAACTTCGATTTGCTGATGTATCAGGGGCAGTGGTACCAAGGGGGTATACCGAGTCAAACATAGGCTCATTGTCATAGCTGACCCGCAATTTGAAAACGCTTTCAGGAATAGGGCCCCCTTGGACGCCAACTTCACAAATAGTGCGAAACGGCCAACCTCGATGGACTCCGATTTTCTGTGACTGTGATCTGGGCAAATAGTACGTCAACGCATTCTTGCACTAAGCTACGAATCATTCCAACGACGCAGGCTTCGTACGCGCCTCAAACGCGTTTAGGAAGGGCTGAGTACCCATCCATACGAGCAGAAGCCCGTAAAAGATATCGCCAGCGCCTTCGTGCGAGTACACGGCCAGATTGTCCCCTCATCCGTCTTTGCTCACGCGCAGCCACCTTCTCCCCAGATGCGCTAGCGCGGGGAGAAGGAACTGTCCGTGCGGCCGTAATGGATGTTTTCGGCTTCGGCCCATGATCGCTTTCGTACGCGCCTGGAATGAGGTTGGGTATAGTCGAGTACGCGCTCATTCACTCAGGAGCATCCAGTAGGCTGTGGTGTGCCTGATGGCCAACCGCCGACCAACCCCCATCCATATTATGTTAAGTATGCGATCACCCCAGATGCGCTGGCGCGGGGAGAAGGGAACTGTCCGTGCGGCCGCAATGGATGTTTTCGGCTTCGGCCCAAGATCGCTTTCGTACGCGCCTGGAATGAGATTGGGGATAGTCGAGTACGCGTTCATTAATTCAGGAGCATCCAGTAGGCTGTGGTGTGCCTGATGGGCAACCGCCGACCAACCCCCATCCATATTATGTTAAGTATGCGATCTCCCCAGATGCGCTGGCGCGGGGAGAAGGGAACTGTCCGTGCGGCCGTAATGGATGTCGATGCCGATTCCAATTTCGGTTTCGGCCCAACCAACCAATCGATCGCTCTCGTACGCGCCTGAAGTTAGATTGGGATGAGTCGAGTACGCGTTCATTCACTCATGAGCATCCAGTAGGCTGTGGTGTGCCTGATGGCCAACCGCCGACCAACCCCCACCCATATTATGTTAAGTACGCTATAATCGTTCTATTGCGTATTTAACATAATATATATTATGCGTACTTAGGTATGAACAAGGATTAGGAACGAGAAAACCACACCCTGAGAGAATCCCACCCCACACCGCACCCAAACAAAGGACAACAGTCAAAAACCTTTAAGTTATGGGGACTCTCTTATGCGACTTTCGACCATCGCTCTTTTGAGCACCATTGCGCTGACCACTACATTTAGCACCCCGTTGAAAGCGGACGCCACGATCACCGGGACTGTGACCGATTCCGACTCGGGCCTGCCTATCGCTGATGCGCAGGTGTTCGTCGTTGACCACAGCTACACCTGGTCGGGCTACTTCCCGGACTTGTCCACCACAACCGACAGCAACGGCAATTACTCCATCACCATTCCTTATGGTGATGTCCAGGTGCAACGCTGCGTGTTCAATTCATGCTCGTTCCCGATATGGAACTTTGAAGACAAATCCGTGGGAATCGAGGTCGGCACCTACACGCACGGGCCCGCCCGATGGAGTTCCGCCGGAACCGTCACTGTCAGTTGTGCTTTCGGTTGTGACCGCCGCAACGGTGCCGGGAGTCCAAACGAGGATCTGGTACTAACATCGGGTAGCCCGACATTCAGCTCGGTAGATATCGAATTGCAACTCGGTACCGGAGCGAATATTGTCGGGACCGTGCGTGAAATCGACACTACGACAGCGATTGAAGGTGCCGCGATCATCATCGACAAAGATCCCGACGCCACTGAAGAAGTATACAATGGGCTGGGAGGCACCACAGATTCAGCTGGCAACTACACCACGTTGATGGTCCCTATCAATGACGCCGTGATTCAGGCGCTGCACCCAGACTACGCAAAAACGTTTCACGACAATAGCTATTGTGATTTAAACGACTTCAATTGCGATGCTACCGGGACGGTTTCAAGCAACGACCCACAACTGATAGAAATGCGCCCCGCCGCTCACATCGTGATTGATGTGCCGACCGTTCCGCCTTTCGTTGATCTGGGCGTGTCGCCCACATACAACATGTATGCGCGCGTTTTCAATCAACGGGGCGTCAATGTTCAGAACTGCGATTGGTGGAGCTTCGATACCCCACCTTTGCAACCCTGTTCTATCGATGGCCTGGCCGGTGGCCAGTACCGCGTCATGTTCGGAAGCAATCATTACGGCGCACCTGATTCCCTGGACAACCCAAGCTCTATTCGCCAGTTTAACGACGGCACACTGACCAGCTGCGGCTACTACGTCGTCGAACTGTCGGATGCCAGCCCTTTATTGATTGCGCCAGGAACAACACAATCGGTGCCCTTCCCTGTTTTGAGCGAAGGTTATGAAATTGAAGGTACGGTGCTCGACGGGGATACACTTGGCGCGCCGACACTGGATTTCGGCACAATTGCCAACCTCAGTTTCGAGCTCATTGATACTGTAACCGGTCAGTCAGGGGGCGCGGTATCAGCCCATCACGATGGAACCAATATGAACATTACCGGTACCTGTTCCGGCATTAAGCCCGGTCAATACTACCTACGCACCTGGTCGGAAATCTCTCCGGATTCCCTGCCCGCGGACGCCTTGTCTTATGCTGAAGGCGCGTCACAGGACGTGGTTTGCGCGGCTGGAGACTGCGACTACTCTGGTGCTACCGCCCTGGACCTGACCAGCAACAGTATTGGCGACGTCGAATTGCATCTATTCAGGGGCAGTCAGATTACTGGGTGTCTGTTCGATCAGGCCGACCAAGCCATCAGTTCCGGCGAACTGTACAACTTGAGCGTTCGTGTGTATCGGTCAGATGGACAGTTTCTTGCCAAAGCTCAATCACTGGACGATGGCTCTGGGAATCTGTGCTACGCCACGCCGCAATTGCCTGCTGGCGACTATTACCTGAGCACACAAAACGGCACCGGATACTTCAACGACAGCCCGCTGGTGTATGGTGTGCCCCGCTCCGACCGAACGCCCTACTTTGATAGCTTGCCTGGAGTTGCGACCCCACCTTGTAGCGGCTCCACCTGCGACCCAATCAGTGGCCCACTAGTTTCGGTCAATGGAACTGACCACGTGTCGGACGTTGATTTTCAGTTGGACACTGGCAGCGTGATATATGGTCGTTTGGTCGACCAGGACACCGGGGTACTGATCACTACCGCCAGAGTCTATGTCGATCTGTACGCGGCTGGCGAAACCATGCCAATTGGTCGTTTTGCTCCACAGCGCGATGGCGTATTTCAAACCGTTGCGGTACCCGACGGCGATTACACCTTAACCATTAGTGGCCTGGGCTACGCCCTGGCAGGTCGTCCCGGCGACACAAATCGTGACGCCACTGGCAACAGCGGTGTGCTCATCACCATTGACGGAGCCAGCGTAGATGTGGGCGATCTGCTTCTGCCGGTGGATCTGATTCACATAGCCGGATTTGAGTAAGGCCTCTCTCCGACGCTCATCATGACATGAGGGTGGGTGATCCCTGCCCTCATCCGAGCCCTTAGGCGCCACAGGAGGCTGTAGTTTCGCAACAGCCTCTTGGCGGGAGAAGGATTGGGCGGCAGTTGCTGGCTGACCGAAAAGTACCGCCCTACCGTCATTGCTTTAGCCTTCAGTATTGGCGTGCCAGGCCAGTGTTTTCGACGACTCGTCGGATCGCGTCAATGACCAGCTCGGGATCGTCATGATGGATATTATGGCTGCACTCATCGCAAATGGTGTGATTTGCATCAGGGCTAAGGCCTGCCAGATCACGCTGAGTTTCCATCCACAATTGATGAAGCTCATCGGATCCACCTATATTGCCACTGCTTAGAACGACCAACGGGACATTGGGAAATGGCCCCGCGGTTCGCACCTCATTCATGGTGTCCTCAGCTGCCGCGAATTCACCTCGCGGGCCTGCCGGCATCATGGCCATCAACAAGGCCGGGGGCTCACAGCCGCGCAGATCGGACTGGCGGCAACGTGCACTAAAATCAGCAGAACGCGAGTCAATCAGCACTACACCCGCCACTTCCCGCGGGTAACGTCGAGCAAATAACTCCATAAACGTACCGCCCACCGAATGGCCGACCAGAATGTACGGAGGCAACAACTCCAATGACCGCAGGGTTGCTCTTAGCTCATCAACAATGGCATCGGCATCTCGGGTGTGCATTCGGCTAAATCGGGTATGGCTGATGCCATAGCCGGCGCGATCATAGGCGAATGCGCGCGAAAACGTACTGACTTGCTGATAAACCGGTGCCCAACTTTCCTTGCCGGCACCCAGGCCAGCTTCGAACACGACGGTAGGACCGGTGCCGTTTAAGGCGTAGGTATGTGTGGCAAGATCGGTGGTTTGTCGCTTTGGGTTGGGCAGCGTTGCGCACGCGGCTTGTAACAACAGAGCGCTCAGCAGCAGAGTGAATCGGCCGGTTTGATAACAGGTTTTGAATGCAGACATTGGAGGTTCCGAATTGAATAACATGGCCTCTACTGTGGCCGTTGTTACCTGCCAATTCGTCCTTGCCGGTAAGAACGGACATTCTTTTCCCAGCAGACAGTGCGGTGTTATCCCAACACAGTCTGTATTGCCCACCACAGCAAAAGGGCCAGTGCGAGCAAACCGGCCAGGTTGGCTAACGATTTCCAGAACGTATACATGTCGATTCCGCCTCAATGGTTTTCGTAAGGACGCGTCAGGTCCGAATTGGGCGGCTCTGATCCATCCAAGCGCGCAGCCGCCTATGTTGGAAACCAGGCCTTTAAAAGCGAACTGCTCTGCAGGCCTGAAGCCACCATCGAATTGATCAGAGCTTCCCTGCATTGAAGTGTGCCAACCGTTCAGCCGATGGTCGTCCCGACGTACAGGAACAGACTCACCAAACGCTGATGTAAAGACGCACAAGGCACCGGCTCGAGATCAAGGGCGAAGTTGTCGTGCCTGAGCTTTTCGGAACTGCGTTGGAGTCAGGCCCGTTTCGGACTTGAATGCGGTGTAGAAGGCAGATTTGGAATTGAATCCAGCGTCCATCGCAACCTGCAGTACGTTTACTTTCCCATCACTTCTTGAAAGCGACTGTTTGGCCGCCTCAACGCGGTATCGGTTGACGAAATCAAAGAAGTTGCTGCCGCCCTGCTGATTGATGACCTGTGAAAGGTTGTTGTTGGACAGCTGCAGTTGATCCGCCAAAACACCCAGGGTCAGCTGACTATCGAGGTACGGTTTTGCCGAGCGCATATGCTCGATCAGTTCTTCAAACAGCGCCAGGCTAGCTGACTCATCGAGTGATGAGCGTTCATATTTGGCGGGTAGTGCCGACTGGCTTTGCCCCTGTTGTCCACTGGCATTGGTGCCCGTCGTTGCTTGCGCCCCGGTGAAAACCGAGGCCTGACGCATGCCCTTGTAGCCCATGACATAGATCAGTATCACGATCGAATAGTAGAGCGTCGAATCCAGCGTATTGGAGTATGCGGCATCCGATGACACCATTGATGCGATGGCATACAGCAGGTAAAGCAGTGCCAATCCGAATAACAAGTTGCGCAACCAACTCAGTCGAATTCCTTCCAGCGTTGAGAAGTGTTGTCGAATACTGTGGCGGTACTGGCGTAACGCTAGCAATGAAAATGCTACGTAAAAACCGATCTGAACGATGGGAGTCAGTTCGACCAACACCCCGAGAATGGCCCACAAACCCAGCTGTTCGATTGCATCTTCATTGTTGTACAACAGCCCAAGCAACACTTGATCGGTCGTCAGGTAGAACGGTAACAGACACGCGAAACTGAGAAGAAACGGTAAAAAATGCGCGGCGACTGCGGTTCGCTTGGGGCTTGCTCCGGTGGTTAGCGACTTGACGTAGAGGTAGGTGAGCGGGCCCGATAGAAAACTGGTTGACAGGGTCAACAAAAACACTTTCGGGAACAACACCAAATAGCGAGTTTGCAGCAAAAACTCAATCGCCAGATCAACCGTAAATGTCAAGGTCAGCAGCGCCAACAGGAGCCGAGCGAACTTGCCTGGTCCGTCTACATTGATGATCGCCAGACAAAGAAAAAGGCCATGCGCTGCCCCAAGCAGAACGATCACGGCTTGCAGCGTGATTTGCGGGTCCATAAGCGACGTGTCAGCCATGCATCAACTCAAGACCGGTCTGGGAAAGCGCTGATCAATTGCGTATACGACTCTGGCCTGGCGAGTAGATTCGAGACTATACCAAGTTGGCAATGGCCAATCCTGGATTTTCAGCGAAATTGCCACATGAAAAAAGAGCGTGCCTCAACGCAAAGACACGCTCAAGTCGGGGGAAATGATTAGCTTGTCACAAGGTTCGGTTGTTCGGCGCGCCGTTTATTGCTGCGGGACCGTGGACAAGGGTTCGAGGCAGAACGCGATCTGTTCGCCATCGACATCAACCAGCGCGTGGGCCAGGCTTCGTGCATCGCCGCGATCGCCACCGCCGCAGACCTCGGATTGGCCGGCGTCAAAACGCAGCATCACCTGACCTACCGCCGTGCTATCTCCCAAAGCGGTTCTCCTATTTAGTACGACGTCGGCAAACTGTCCGTTCATCCGGCCCAAACCGCTTAGCCAGATCGGCTCTCCGGTCACCGCATCGTAGCTATTGGCCAACACGAACAATGATTTGCCAAAGCGGTTGAGGCTCATGCTGTGACCAGGTTGCATGCGGTCATGCCAAATTGATGGGATAACAAATGAGGGGGGAGGCTGCACGCCCTCTCCTGCCTCGAACAGCGTGCCGATCATTTCTACCTGCGCAAGTTCGTTGCCCGGCACATCGTCGCCTCCCGTGTTGCTGTTGCTCATCACCCAGACCGCATCGTTGCTCTCAGGGTCGAACAGCGCCAACGTCTCAACGCCTGGATCACCCCCATTGTGCCCCCACAAGTTACATTGCGGCGGTGTCAGGCAAACAAATCCCAATCCCTGGGTCGGGTCGATGGCCGGATATTGAACGGTCAACATCTGCTCGGCGGCACCCAGTGAAAGGATGCGTTTGGAAAACCGTGCGCCGTAGTTGGCCATGGTACCCAAAAAATTGCCTAGATCGGCAGCGGTCGTACGCAACAAACCAGATGAATACACCGGGTAGCCATAGTGTCCAATTGGCTCGAAGACGCCTTGCTCCAACTCGTGCGGCACGGCCAGCCTGTCGACGTCAATATCGGCCAGGAACCAGCCGGTGTCCTTCATGCCAAGCGGTCGAAATATTTGCTTTTTCGTGTAGTTCCGGAAGGACTGACCAGTCACTTCCTCGACCAGCAATGCAGCGAGACCAAAGCCGAAGTTGCTGTATTGGTAAGCGGTACCGGGCGGAGTCGCAACGAAGTTTTCATCGGGGTCATACAGGTCACCCGCAATGCTGAGATAGCGCTCCAGGAACCCTCGCAATGACTGGGTCGGGTCGCCTGGCTCGATTGCTTCAATAAAGACGTTCAAGTCATCGCGAATACCTGTGGTATGCGTTAAAACATGACGGAGCGTTATCGGTGTATCCGGCGAACTGGGGTGGGCCAGATGGAACGGCAAATAGAGGTTCAGATCGTCATCCAAACCGACCTGCCCTCGATCGACCAGTTGCATGGCGGCAACAGCAGTAATCATCTTGGCCACCGACGCTTGATTGAAGATCGTATCGTCGGCCACCAACGCGCCACTTTGTTGATCGGCAAGGCCCAGTCCCGCAGTCCATCGGACTCGGCCATTCTTGGCAATGCCCGCGGCCAGACCCATGACGGCGTTGTCGTCCATAATCACCGCCAGCTGTTGTTCAACGTCCGGTAGCTCTATTGCACTGCTGACCGCTGGCACGGCCGTCGTACCGAGGGTGCCAATCAAGACTATTGATTGCAGTAGACGGGATCGGAAAATAGTCCTTTTTGAAATTGCCAGAGTTGCCTGCGGCACCTTGTATCGTCGATCACGTAGTCGACGCATCGTGTAGTTTAAAGTCATCGTTTTTTCCTTCAAAAGTTTACTGGTCGCTGCTGGACGCGAATTGATGTGTCTCAGTTCAGCTTGGGTAGAAGTTTGAGGAAAGCGAACGCGAGGATCGTCCGTTCGGGTAAGGCTGGACATCGTGGCCGATTAAACATCAGTGTCCAACGAAGCACGAAAGACCCATGTTGTCGTTGCGGCACAACGGCCCAGCATGTGAACTGGATCAAAACCGAGGCAGTTGACGAATACACCCCCTCGAAACCACAGCCGCCGCGAAACAACAGTCTCATTGCGACGCCGACATGGGTGAAATTCCCTATTGGGTCACTCCAGTCAGTAGCCTATGGTAGCTACATGGCGAAATCGACCAATACGAAACAGTTGACCTCGGTTGAGATAGACCGCTGGTTGGTTGCGCTGAAACGTGACGATGAGTTTTCGACCGGATCGGCCAGCCCCTGCGGGCCAAACAGATCACATCTTATCAACGTCACTACATTCAGCAACGTATTCGCCATGCTTAAATTTCATATTCCAGTAGTGCTTCCAGTATCGGCGACACTCAGGACTTGGGGGTAAACAGAAAATGGCAACGGCTTCAACGTCCACAAGGACCAACAGACAACACCTTCCGCACACTTGCACCATAGCCCTACACAGCTTGTCCGAGAACGACACGACCGTGTTCAGGTCAATGGTCGGTCTGTTTAATCACAAGCTATCGACAAAATGGAGCGTTATCTCGGACCATGACAATGCTGACATGCATATCGTCGACGTTGACAGCCCCGAAGGTCGACTACAGTGGGAGCGGCTGCCGCCCGATTGCTTGAAAACGGCTTTTTCGAGCAGGACGCTTCTCAGCGCAACCAAACCACTACGCAAACCCTTGTTTGGCAAACAAGTATGCGAACTACTGCAAAACACCGGTGAAGCACTGACCTTGTCTCGTCTCGGTGGCATGCCATTGTTCGATCACCTGGAAAACGATGCCTTTACCACCATGGTGAGCATAGAGTTTGACGACCAGTTGCCAGAGCTGTGGATCGACCCACAAAAGCAGCGGTATCTGTTTGGTTGTGATCTGGATCGAATCGCCTCCAGCCTCGCCACCCCAATGGTCGTCTCAGAAGTTAATCAGGTAGGTCGCTTCGAGTGGCAGCAACGGGCCAGCCTGGTTGAGGAAAAGCCCCTCTCCCGTCTCAAGTGGTACGCCGCCTGGGCTACCAGCAGCAACCAACTCATGGCAGCACTGAAGCAAACCACACCGCTCAGGTTGGTTGATTGGCCCGAGATGGAGTGTCACCGGCCCGACTTGTTCAGGCTCGCTGGCCATTTGCTGAATGACGCCATTTCATTCGACCAGTTGCTGAGGGAAACTCGCATAGATGAAAAAACCGCAGCGAAATTCGTAAATACCTGTTATCGATGCGGCCTGATTGGCGCGCCGGGGCAAGACCTGCTTGCTGAAAGCACAGCACCCGATGCAAAACCTGCTGGGTTGCTGTCGCGGATTCGGCACCACGTTGGGTTGTAGTTCTCCAAGCTGTGGCCGTTATTTGTGACATTTTGTGAAGGCCACCACATTATGCAAAGTATACTATTGGCTTTATTGGTAGTTTTGGGTACAGTCATCTGTATCGGGTGACATAAACAGCAGATGGAGGACGCAAGGTGGCAACAACGTCAACGATGGCAAGAAGCAACGGATCACACCATCTTGATAGTTGTACCCTGTCACTCCACGGATTCTCCGACAACGACATCACCGTACTCAGATCCATGGTTTCCCTGTTTGCCCACAAGTTGCCGGCAAATTGGACAGTTCAACCCGAAAACCACGAAGCAGACCTGCATATTGTTGATGTAGACAGTCGAGAGGGCCGGCTGCAGTGGCGACAGCTTCCTCATGACTGCGAGAAAGTCGCCTACTCGACACGAACCCTGATTAGCGCGTCGAAAAGATTGCGCAAACCATTGCTGAGCAAGCAGCTATGTGAGTTGTTACAAAAGGCCGGAGATTCTGTGATTTTGGCTCGTCACGGGGGCATGCCCCTGGTCGAGCACATCGAGCGAGAATCTTTTTCGAACGCAGTCAGGATTGAATTTGATGATCAATTGCCCGAGCTTTGGCTAGATCCGCATACCAAACTGTACCTGTTCGGTTGCGAGTTAGAGCGCATTCGTCCGCTGCTAGCGATCCCATTCATGGTGTCGGAGCTCGGACATGTCGGGCGGACCGAGTGGCGACAACGTTCAGGTCGGGTCGACGAACAACCTCTGTCACGCCTCTATTGGTATGCAGCTTGGGCAACCAGCGACGACGAGTTAACGCCGGCACTGGACCGAACCGCACCCCTCAGACTGGTCGATTGGCCAGACATGGAATGCCACCGGCCAGAGTTTTTTAGACTCGCAGGACACCTGCTGAACCAGGCCATCTCCTTTGATCAATTATTGAGTGAAACACGCATTGATCGCAAGGTCGCCGCGGGCTTCGTCAATGCCTGTCATCGTTGTGGATTGATTGGTCTGGCTGACAAGGCAATCGATACCAACAATACGATGAACAACAAGAAGGCCCCCGGACTGTTTTCGCGGGTGCGGCAACGCGTCGGGTTTTAGGGAAGCTCTGATTGCTTCGAATGCGGCTCTGCGTGACCTCAAGCGTACAGCTGCGCGGCGCATTCCGCAGGCAATGGCCGCAGTCCTTGGCAAGGAAATGGAACAACGCAAATGTGCGCTTCAGGCCACGCCCTACGGGGCCTACAGTGCCGCCCGCACTCATCGTTATTCCTCCTCACCAGGCAGTGAGCATGCTTTCGAAGAAAGGCCTCGATTGCGAACTGCTCTGCAGGCCAGAGCCATATTCGAAGCAATCAGAGATTCCCTAGTCTTCTGGTCGTAGGCTCAGCTGCGAAATAACGAGTTGCTGAAGCGACTGTTCAGCAACGTTCGGGTCGCCCCACTGTAATTCAACATCTGGAATCACGCCCTTCCCTTCGATCGCCATCCTCATTTCGCTGCGATCTGCCGGCAGTAGCGGAACAAACAGGCGTGCCCCATCAACCAATCTGTGGGTGCCCATTACGGCCAGCCCGCCACCCCAGGTTCGCGAACCAATGATGCTCACCCCGTGTGCTTGTGCCATCGCCGCCAACAACTCGGCATCTGATGCCGTTTGGCCGTCGACCACCACCACGGCATTGCTTGTTAGGCTCAATCCATTCTGTGTGGCCAGTTCGCCCAATTCCGCCAGGATTTGGTCTGATACCGCGCCGCCACGGCTGCCACGCAGGTCAACCACCAAACCTCGAATGGGTCTTGAATTCATTGTATCGTCGCGGCTGGCTATCCATGCCTGCAGTGTTTCATAGCCAGCCCTGTCGGTGTCGGGCAGGTGAATGTGCGTTACGCCATCTGGTAGATCCATTCGATGAGCCACGCCATCGCCGAATCCGATGGGCGGCGATTGTCTGACCGGCTCCAACCAGGCGTGACTGGACCCCGATTCACCCAACATTCTGGCAAGCACCTCCATCGCTTCTGAACGGCTTTGCGCCTTTGTCATCAACTCAGAGTAACGACTGCGAACCTGTTCCCAGGCTTGCTCTGTGGAGTTTAAAACCCGATGCGCAAAACGATAACGATGCCAACTCTCATCGAGCATCTGTTGCCATTCTTCTGTTGAATGATGAGCAAGTTTTAATTTGCCTGGCATCTGCACTGGCGTGAACTGCGATCGGCTCGGAGTGGCGATTTCGACAATTCGCCAACGATGACCCGAGCGGACCAGAAAGTGGTTGCCAACTGGCGAGAACGCGAATGCGTTGAGGTCAGTGACCAGCGGGCTTTGCGTGCCGGTGAGGCGATTCCAAGTCCACAATGCGTGCCGTCCGGTCGATGAGTTATCACGCAGCAAGTAATGTACGTGCTCGCCAAATAGCGCAAAGGCGCCAAAAGTCTCAGGCCCCAAGCCAAGCTCGGGCCGCACCAGTGGTGGCTGTCCACCCAGCCGAATCAGTTGACGGACTGGGGTTAACCACGGCAAGACCTTGGCATTGCGATCAACCATAACCCAGGGCTCACCTGTTTCAAGGTCGGCAGACAACCCGGCAATATCGCCTTCCATTGGCGATTCATATTGTAACAAATTACTTGAATTATCCTCTATATCTAGCTGATATATATTGTTTTTATTGTTCGATACAAGCAGATTTCGACTGCTCGTCCAGACCATTTGAGTGACCCGTCCGACCTCCACAGTCGGCCGTGGGGACGACCGTTCGGATGTGGCGATGAATAGCCGCCCCTGTGGGTCAAGGTAGGCAACAGATTGACCGTCAGGTGAGCGACGAAAGTGTTCGATGTCACCGTCAGCCCATATTTCGGATACTCCGGTTGATAATGAAGTGCTGCGCAGCTGGTCACCCGCGGCACCGCGGCGCAGATATGTGAGTGAATCGCCACCATTGTCCCAATGGACAAGCACATCATTCGCAGCGCCACTGGTAACGCTACGCCACTGCTCATTTTGACCGACAACAATGTCGCCACGGACGCTCGCGGCAACGGTACGACCGTCCGCAGCCAAAGCAACATCATGGATCGGCCCTTCTACTTCAATAACGCCTTGCTGAGCGGTCGGTGCAGGAAACTTTGGATTAATCTCTAGCACCGTCTGCGTGTCAGCATTATAGAGGCCGAGCCTGCCATCGACTTCAAAAATGACTTGCGCGTTGCCATCACCGCTGGCCCAACGTACATCGGCATCATCGTACCTGGTTCGCGCTACAAGCTCCCCACCCTGGCTGTGATGCAGGTTGAGCCGTCCAGTTCGCTCGGAAACCAGGTACTGACCACTGACCAGCCAAACCGGATCGCGATCGGTTCCCGGCCACTGGGACAGGTTCTTTCGCTCACCAGAAGATGGGTCGAACACATACACCTCTGCCGCACCACCCCCTCGATAGGCGCGACGGTGCCTGAAATCTCTGGCTTGTGGCGTCATCAGCCACTGACGGCCCGAAGGGGCAATATCCAGCGAGCCCACCGGCGCAGTAGTCAATTGCTCGACGCTATCGCCATTGACCGGCACTGACAGCACTTGTCCGGAACGCGTCGCCCGATCGAAACGCACGACAAGTACAGACGCGCCACTGCGGTCCCAACCGGCAACTCGATAGGCAGGTCCGTCCCGCATCGGTCCATTGGGCAATGCCGGGAGGCTCTGCAATACCTGGGTTTCGCCGCTTGCCACATCCAGGATTGCCACCTGAGTTTGCCCCGCACACTCGAGGTTGTACGCCAGACTGTCGCCATCTGGAGAAAACTTCGCGAAGCGCTCGAAGCATTGCGTTTTGGTCAGGCGACGAGCTGGCATGAGGTCATTCAGTTGATGCAGCCACAGATCGTCGGCGGTGGTAAAGACCACCGACTTGCCATGAATATCCGGGTATGAAACAAACGGCTGGCTGTTCTGTGCAGCAACTGAGGGTGCTATGGTTGTGACGACAAGCAACGCGGCCAGAAAGAGGGCAGCTGGCGGTCGGAAACAACCGTTGCGCATCAGTAGATCATTGATCTTGTTTGTCATTCCAGATGACTGTATCATGGGCGGCTGTCTTGTTTCTGACAAAAGCATATTGCCATGAAAGTACTGTCCTCTTTGAAGTCTGCCAAGCAGCGCCATCGTGATTGCAAGGTCATTCGTCGCCGCGGCAAGATCTTCGTAATCTGCAAGAGCAATCCTCGTTTCAAAGCGCGCCAGCGCTAAAGTAAACGACTGATAGCGCCTGGCGCTATCGACATGACCGAATTGTGAACGGGCTGCCCAACGGCGGCCCGTTTTGCGTTGCCTTTCAGAACACTTTTCCTTGTCCCGCAATCGCGTGAGCGAATTTCAACAGCCGGCTAGCGAAGCTCTGATCAAATACCATGTGCTGCGACGGAACTCACATTTCTCAGGCATGTTTGCTTTAATACTTGGCGGACAACTCTACCTACTGCGAGGAAAGCATGAGGTTTATAGCTCTACTGACATTTTTGGCGGGAACTTTGGTTGCGCAGGCGCAAGAGCGCCGAGACGTGTTGTTGATTGATCGCGTACATGCGCAAAATGAGCTTTCCATGCCCCAACGTGGCTCATCGATGTCAGCGGTCGAACAACGATTCGGTGAGCCTGAGATCCGTCACAATGCTGTCGGCGCACCTCCAATCACCAAGTGGACCTACGCTGATTTTACGGTGTACTTCGAAGGCCAATGGGTGATCGATTCGGTGGCCAATGCCATGAGTCCGGAAGAACAACGCGTTCCGCCACCTGACGTAAGAAACCGGGGGTTGTCCGACCATTGAAGTGAATTCAATGATCGTTTCCAAATTGCGATTGCCTGCCGAATGGGAGCCACAGGCAGCCACCTTGTTGGCCTGGCCACATGCCGACACCGATTGGGCGTCGCAACTGGCGCGTGTGCAGTCATTTTACGTTGACTTGATCAACGCCACCCTCACCTATCAGCCAGTGGTGCTGTTGGTCGATTGTGCCGGTAGTGAAAGCGTAGTCCGCAGTGCCATTACCCAGCAGGCCCACCCCTTGATCACGATCGAGGCGCAGTACAACGACACCTGGGTCAGAGACTTTGGACCGTTGACCGTTTGTGATGGCGAAAGTGTCAAATTCGTTGACTACCGATTTGACGGCTGGGGTGGAAAGTTCCTCGCCTCCGATGATGACCGGGCCACAGCGGTCATTGCGGACAAGTTGCAACTGCCAATTCAGCACATGGACCAGGTGCTGGAAGGCGGCGCGGTCGACTCAGATGGACGAGGACATATCCTTACCACCGAACAATGCCTGCTGTTGCGCCATCAAGGCTTGGAGCAGCGGGCGGTCGAGCGGATGCTTGAACCTTTGGGTAGCAAACGCGTGCTATGGCTGGGTAAAGCCCAATTGGTCGGGGACGATACGGATGGGCACATCGACACTTTGGCACGATTTGTCAACGAAGACACCATCGCCTATGTCAAGAGTCCCGAGGGTGACGAACATTACCCTGCACTCACTGCCATGGAGCAGGAGTTGCAGGCGTTGAGCAACATCGACGGACAGCCTTATCGGTTGCTGCCAATCCCTCTCCCCGATCCGGTGTACGACGGCAACGAGCGCCTGGCGGCCACTCACTTGAACTTCATGCTGGTCAACGGCGCGGCCTTCATCCCGACATTTGGCGGCGATTCTGACCATCACGCGCTCGAGCAATTTGGCAAAATTTGGCCCGACCGAGAAATCATCGCGCTCAATTGCCGACCTATCGTTTGGCAAGGCGGCTGCGTCCATTGTATAAGCATGAATTTGCCGGCAGCGTTAAGGCCATGGCTAGACAACTATCAATCGCAGTAGACCAAAGCGTCTACGACCCCAACGTCAAGCCGACGCAACAGGCCTTGGCGCAAATCGAACAGGCAGGTGCGGCTGGAGCTGACCTGTTGTTGTTGAAGGAATTGCACAACGGGCCGTATTTTTGTCAACGCCAATCCACCGCTGAATTTGATCGCGCTACAGTGCTTGACCAGGCAAACCTCCAGCTCCTGTGCGACGCTGCTCGCAAAGCAAACGTCGTGGTAGTCAGTTCCTTGTTCGAGCGTCGGCAAAGCGGGCTGTACCACAACACCGCAGTGGTGATTGATCGCGATGGCAGCGTTGCCGGCAAGTACCGCAAGATGCACATCCCCGACGACCCCGGCTATCACGAGAAATTTTATTTCACACCTGGCGACACGGGGTTTAGGCCGATCGACACCTCTATTGGCCGTTTGGGCGTGCTGATCTGTTGGGACCAGTGGTTTCCAGAAGCGGCACGTCTGATGGCCCTGGCCGGGGCCGAAGTGTTGTTGTATCCGACGGCCATAGGCTACGACCCAGTTGATCCTGAAGACGAGCAATCTCGCCAGTTGCAAGCCTGGCAAACGGTACAGCGCGGCCACGCAGTGGCCAATGGCTTGCCTATCGCTGTGGCCAATCGTTGTGGCTTTGAGCAAGACCCCGGTGGCAGCAGCGGCATCGAATTTTGGGGCCATAGTTTCGTCTGCGGTCCACAAGGCGAGTTTCTAGCCCATGCCGAGCACAACAAGCCAGAGTTATTGCTGGCGCAAATAGACCTCGAGCGCAGCGAATCAGTACGACGCATCTGGCCTTTCTTGCGCGACCGGCGCATCGATCAATATGGTGATCTGCTGAAACGCTCCATCGACTAAGATACGCAATCGTGCATTGACCGTGTCTGCCTGATTCGGCTCTTTTCGAGTCGGCGCGGGGCGGTGGCGTTGGCCATCGCATCCCTGCCCTCCGCAACGCATGCTGACAAGGCCCTTCGCGCCTGATATTCTCGCCGCCCTTCCCTTTCTTTAAAGAATTGACACCTTTATGGATGACGCCACCAAAACAGTCAGCGATCGACTCGATCAACAGCCGGTCCGGCGTGTGCAACGTGGCGGCACCGAATATGTGTTGTTAGGCACAGCGCACGTTTCGCGACATAGCGTTGATGCGGTTCACGCCATGGCCGCGGCCGAAGAGTTTGACACCATCGCAGTTGAGCTGTGCGCGACCCGTCATCGAGCCATGTCGGACCCCGAAGCCTGGCGCAAGATCGACTTGTTTGAGGTGATCAAGACCGGCAAGGCACCAATGGTCGTGGCCAACCTGTTGCTGGGCGCATACCAGCGCCGTCTGGCCGAACAGTTTGGCGTAGAACCAGGCGCTGAAATGAAGGCGGCAATGGAAGAGGCTGATGCACGGGATGCAAAACTGGCGCTGGTTGACCGAGAGATCGGCGTTACCTTAAGACGGGTCTACCGCAGCGTCGGCTTCTTTGACCGTCTGTCGATATTTGGCGGTGCCCTAACCTCGCTTTTTGCCAGCGAAGAAATCACCGAAGAGGAGATTGAGCAGCTGAAACAGGGCGATGTGCTTGAGAACACGTTCGGAGAGTTCGCGCGCCAAACCCCTGCCCTGTATGAGTCTTTGATCGCTGAACGCGACCGCTATATGGCTTGTCGCTTGCGTCAGGTGGGTGAAGAGTCGAAGAAGGTTTTGGCAGTGGTCGGTGCCGGCCACCTTGAAGGCCTTGAAAAGCACTTGGCCGAAGACCAGGCCGAACCACAGCCACAGATCGACAAACTGTCTGAAACACCGCCACGCGGTGGCTGGCTGAAATACTTGCCCTGGCTGATCGTTGCCATCGTTTTGACTGGCTTCGCCTATGGCTTTTCAAAGAGTCCAGAGTTAGGCATGGAACTGATCGCCACCTGGGTGTTGATCAACGGTGGAATGGCGGCTGTTGGTGCCGCACTGGCCGGTGGACACCCCTTGACCATTATCAGCGCCTTCGTAGCAGCTCCGTTGACGTCGCTCAACCCGACGGTTGGTGCCGGTATGGCCACTGCTCTGGTCGAAGCATGGGTTCGTCGTCCGCGCATAGGTGACTTCGAGAAATTACGCGATGATGTCGTCTCCTTTCGGGGCTGGTGGCGAAACCGCGTTGCCCGCACCCTGCTGGTGTTCGTTTTTAGTAACATCGGTTCGTCTGTAGCGACCTATATCGCGGGCTTCAGGATATTCGACAAACTGTCGTGACACTGCCAACACTCAAAATCGGTCCGTACCAAATGGATAACTGCCTGGTGGTCGCACCTATGGCAGGGGTCACCGACCGGCCGTTTAGACAAATGTGCCGACGCCTCGGTGCCGGCATGGCTGTGTCAGAAATGACCACCTCCGACCCATCATTGTGGCATACACCGAAATCTCGCAGCCGCATGGACCACACCGGCGAGTCAGACCCGATTGTGGTGCAAATTGCCGGCGCTGACCCAGCGATGCTGGCCGCCGCAGCGCAACACAATGTCGAGCATGGTGCACAGATCATCGACATCAATATGGGATGTCCTGCAAAAAAGGTCTGCAATGCCATGGCAGGTTCCGCTTTGTTGGCCGACGAACCGCTGGTCGAGAAGATCCTGACCGCAGTGGTCAACGCCGTAGCTGTCCCGGTGACCCTGAAGATACGGACCGGCACCACACCGAGCAGCCGCAACGCATTGACTATTGCGAAAATGGCGCATGATTGCGGCATCGCCGCGTTGACTGTTCACGGCCGAACACGAGCCGAAAAATATGGCGGCGCGGCCGAATACGACACCATGGCCAAGATCAAGGCAAACGTTGATCTGCCATTGATTGCCAACGGTGACATCGACGGACCGGAAAAGGCGCTTAATGTTCTAAAGGCAACGGGCGCAGATGGCATAATGGTCGGCAGGGCCGCACAAGGCAATCCCTGGATTTTTGCACAGATCATGCACTATGCAAGTACCGGCAAACACCTGCCGGCACCGTCGCTCGATGCAATGTGCGACACCGCCCTGCAACATGTGCGCGAACTACACCAGTTTCATGGTGAGTACCGCGGCGTGCGTATTGCCCGCAAACATATCGCCTGGTACCTCGGCATTTGGCCAGGTTACCGACACTTGAAGTCGCAGCTGATGCGGGTTGAAGCACCCGACCACCAACTGCAGTTGTTAAAACACGCGTTTGAAACTACAAAACAGGCAGCCTGATGGCCCGTCCACTTAAAGAATTACTGTTCAAGCCCAAATGGGAAAGCAAAAAGGCATCCGTCCGGTTGCTGGCGGTGACGCACTCGCGCGACCCAAGGTTAATCGCCAAGCTCGACGATATCGCGCGTAACGATGAAGACGCCGCAGTCAGGCTGGCCGCACTTAGACGGGTCACTGATATCTATATTCTGATGTGCGCGTGGGATGATTCGGACAAAGGCATTGCCGAATTTGCCAGGCAAAGGTTTCTTGAACACCTGTGCGGGGCCAGGCAACCGGTCCCTGCGATCGATGAACGCAAGAAGCTGGTAGCTCGCATTGATAACCCGGATATGGTGCTGCACCTGGCCACAAACGCCGATGAACCGGCTTTGAGGCTGGTAGCCATGCAGCGCATTACGGCGCAGGGCAAACTGGGCAATATCGCTATCGACGACCCTGATCCGGATGTCAGGCGAACTGCCCTGCAACGTATTGATCGCGTAGCAACGTTGAAACGGGTCGCAGCCTCTGCCCGAACTTCAGACAAAACCCTGTACAAACTGGCCAATGAGCGCGTACGCAAGTTGTCCGAAGCGAACAGTGAAGATGCGGTCAGCGATGCACGTGAGGCGATTGAACCGCTATGCGCAGATATGGAAGCACTGACCCGCTCAGGCCGACCGCAGCATGAGAAAAGCGCTGAACTGGACCGCCTGGACGCCGCATGGCAGCGCGTGAAGGCTTCAG
>BQJN01000026.1 GCA_021604725.1 Lysobacteraceae bacterium
CGATATGTACCTGCAACACATCGCGCGCAGTACCGGTGTTTTTCAGTGTTTGGGCGACCTGGCTACCCAACAGGCGGTACTGGATGCTGACATCAACTCGGGTCTGCAACTGATCCTGGGTTGGAACGTTGGCCGTCTCCATATGGGTTTTTTGCCGAACATCGAATTCGTACCAGTCATATAGCGGATTGACCGGAATATGCAGGCCTTCCTCGTAGGGTTGAGTCTGAACCTCACCGAACAAGGTCGCTACGGCGACGTGCCCGGCAGGGACGCTTTTGAAAAAACGTCCAATGAACAGCAGCACCAGCAACGCCAAAATGCCAGCGACAATAAACGGAACCTTGCGCATAAATAACTCCCGTGGTTTCCAAACGTGCAAGCCCCCATTGTACCGGGCATAAGCCAGCGCCCGCCAATGCTGACGGTCACCTTGACAGGGTTCATTGACAATTGTCCTACAAAGGAGCAGATTGGTCGCACATCGCTGTCGTGGGAGGCAGCGAGATCTTTTAATCACAAACTATGAAACGGGGGTTTCAAAAGTGAAAAACTACGTTAAGGGCGTTGTTGCGTCCGCAATGTTCATTGCTATTCCGGCTTCGGCGGCAGATTTTCTGTCCGAGCTTAATGAGGGAGAGAATTGCAGCGTTTCCAGTGTTTACGGCGACTATCAGGCACCAAAGCGTCTGATGGCTGCGACGACTGAAGTCATCGAAGGCGACTCGGCCAAGAGTTATGCCGAAATCCAGCGCGCGACATGGCAGTGGCTGATGGCCAATGCTGGCAACACCAGCAAGTTGGCAACGATGTCGCTGTCCGAAAGCGACCTCACCGCCATCGGTGCAATTGATTGCCCAATGTGCGACGTATTGCAAGCGCAACAACGGCGGTTGCAGGTCGGCGTCAGCAAGGTCTTGGGTCATCAGGTCGATCTCAATGGTGCCAACGGCAAGGCCAGCCATGCTGGCGGCAGCATGACCTCGGTTGGTGATGGCGTGATGTGGTCAACCAACATTCAGTCGCCCTCAGCGGCAGCGATGAAGTTGGAGATCAACGGCTTTCAGCTGCCAAAAGGGGCGGGCCTGTATGTCTTCAATGACTACGGCGAAGCTTTTGGACCCTATCAAGGCATGGGCCCCAATGGCGACGGCGAGTTTTGGACCAACTCCATCACCGGCGATAACCTTCGATTGGCCATCTACCTGCCAAAAGAGACCGACAAGGCGTTGGGTGATGCGTTTATGACCATTGCTTCGGTCGGCCATATGGGGCCGCGTTTTAGACTGGCGCGCACCATCGCACCAGCGGAAGTCGGTGACAAAGCGTTTTGCTCATTCAATGAGTCATGCGTTGAGAACGCAAACTGCGGATCAACCCACAGCTCGGTCAATGATGCCCGAAAAGCCGTGGCGCACATGATCTATCAGTCGGGTGGTGGTTACTACATCTGCTCAGGTGGTCTGTTGGCCGACACCGACAACGGTTCGGTTACGCCCTATTTCCTGACCGCCAATCATTGCATCTCGAAGGGCCGCGAAGCCAAGTCGTTGGAAGCAGTATTTGATTTCGACACGCCGTGTGGCGGCAACTGCGATCAATACGCCAGCAATACCAGCAACTATCCGATTCGAACCAACGGCGCGGCGTTGTTGTCCAGCAACCGCACCGGCGACTACACCCTGATGCGATTGAATCAAACACCGGGTGGCAGTCGCGCCTATCTCGGTTGGAACTCAAACCCGGTGGCCTTCAACAACGGCACCGCGCTGTATCGAGTCAGTCACCCCAGCGGTGCGCCACTGGCCTATTCAGAACACACAGTTGACACCTCCAAAGGTACCTGCTCCAGCTGGCCGCGAGGCAACTGGATTTATAGCCAGGATGAATACGGTGCGACCGAAGGCGGTAGCTCAGGTTCGCCGGTCGTCAACTCCGCTGGAGAAGTGGTAGGTCAGCTGTCAGGTGGCTGTGGTACCAACGTCAACGATACCTGCGACACGGTCAACAACGCCACGGTCGATGGTGCTTTTGCCGGCTATTTTGACTCGGTTTCCGAGTGGCTTGATCCGGACAATGGTGGCAATCCAGGCGGCGGCGACGAAACCGTTAGCAGTGTTTCAGTTTCATTGGAGACGCGGGGCCGGCGCACCAGAGCGGTTGCCACCGTGGTTATCGTCGACGGTAGTGGCAGCCCCGTGGCCAACGCTTCGGTCAGCGGCAGCTTCAGTGGTGACATCAGCGGCTCAGGTAACGGTAGCACCGACTCAAACGGTGTGGCGGTTATCCGCAGTGGCTGGACCCGAAGCTCAGTATCGTCAGTTCAGTACTGTGTAGACACGGTCAATGGCGCAGCTGCCAGCGGCAATACCTGCAGCTGATCGCTAGCCGAAAAATAGGGTAAAAGAAGGGGGCGGTTTTTCCGCCCCCTTTTTGTTTGCATACCACTACCCATTCAATCCCAATGAGACATTCACGCCGTCACTCCGTGGCTATTGCAGGTAGAATCAGCGGCCCTGCCTGCAACGTGATGATTGATGATGGTGCGCAAACAGATGGTTTCTATGCTTGTTGGTGTCTTGGCTTGTTGGTCTGCCCTGGCCGCCACCCAAGGTCCAGATCCGCATTCCTACGCCCGTTTTGATCAGGTCATCAGCACCCACCTGGTGTTGGATCTGGACGCGGATTTTGATAGCAAGCAGGTACGCGGCACGGCAACACATCGCATCGAACGCATCGACCCGGCGGCCAGCCATTTCATCGTCGACACCCGCGAATTGCACATCGACCAGGTGCAACGTCGCACCGAGGCCGGTGCATGGCAGGACGCCACGTTTGAGTTGGCTGAGGCCGATCCGCTGCTGGGACAGGCCTTGACCGTAGCGATTGCCGACGACACCGCGGAGGTTCGTATCGATTACGCTTCGAGCCCAGGTGCCTCCGGTTTGCAGTGGTTGGAGCCGGAGCAAACCAGCAGCAAGAAATACCCGTTCATGTTTAGCCAGTCGCAGGCCATTCATGCCCGTAGCTGGATTCCGTTGCAGGATACGCCGGCGGTCAGAACGCCCTACGATGCCACCGTTCGCGTGCCGAAAACCCTGCGCGCAGTGATGAGTGCCGACAATGACCCCGATGCGGACATGGACGGTGAGTTCGAATTTACGATGCCGCAACCGATTCCATCCTATCTGCTGGCGATTGCCGCCGGCGAACTTGAGTTTGCCGCCATGGGTGAGCGCTCGGGTGTCTATGCCGAGCCCTCGGTGTTGGCCTCCGCGGTGCATGAGTTCTCAGACACCGAGGAAATGATCGAATTGACCGAGGCCATGTACGGTCCCTATCGTTGGGGCCGCTATGACCTGCTGATCCTGCCGCCCAGCTTCCCGTTCGGTGGCATGGAGAATCCGCGCCTGTCGTTCATCACGCCGACAGTGATTGCCGGCGACCGCTCGCTGGTCAACTTGATTGCCCACGAACTGGCCCATTCCTGGTCAGGCAACCTGGTGACCAACTCAAGTTGGGGGGACCTATGGCTAAACGAAGGCTTCACCAGCTACGTCGAGAACCGCATCATGGAGGCCCTGTTTGGCGAGGAGCGCGCGGTGATGGAACAGGTGCTAACCATGGATGGTTTGTACGAATCCCTGCAAACGGCGAGCGAAGAAGAAAAAGTCATGGCGCGAGATGCCAAGGGCTACGACCCGGATGATGTTTTTTCCGCGGTAGCCTACTCCAAGGGGCAACTGTTTTTGATGGATATCGAACAGCACGTCGGACGCGAGTTTCTTGACCCCTGGATGCGAGCTTATTTCGACGCCCATGCCTTCCAGAGCATCGACACCGCCGGCTTCAAGAAGGACCTGATGACAGCGCTCGCGGCCTCTGATGAGTTGAAAACGGCCTATCCCGAATCGCGGATTGATCAGTGGTTGCACGGTACCGAGATTCCACCGGGTGCACCACGACCCACGTCCAATCGCTTCGCCCCGGTTGACCAGGCCTTGGCTGATTTCAGTGCCGGAACCTTGCAGCCAAAAGCCATCGATACCGAAGGTTGGACGCCGCACGAGTGGCTGCGTTTTATCAATCAGATGCCAAGCAGCGTGACTTTGCCGCAGATGGCTGCAATGGATGAAGCGTTTGACCTGACCAATAGCATGAACGCCGAAATTGCCCATGCCTGGTACTTGCAAGGCATCCGGCGCAACTACCAGCCGGCGATTGTCGCCACTGAGGATTACTTAATGCGCATCGGCCGCATCAAGCTGGTCTCCCCGCTCTACATGGCCCTGATGGTTTACCATCCGGATCCGGATCTGGCCAGACGATGGTATGACCAGGCCAGCCCTGGCTATCATCCTCTGACGCGGATGGTGATTCAGCGGGGGTTTAATGATGCTACTGGGCAGGTCGCCGATGCCGCTGCCAAGATGCTGATCAACGCCCACAACGCCGGGCAGCCATTGCCGCTGGCAAGCCAGCACTTTCCGCGGTTCGACATGACTACGGCCTGGGCGACGCAGGCGGTGTTCGTTGCTGATACGGTTCAATCAGCGCGCGGCTTCAAAGCCGGATTGACTTCATTGGCAGCGCGACAACAATTCGGCATTGAGCAATCGATTGCCGGGGTGCTCGACAGCAGCATGGTGCTCGATGACAAAGCGTCGGTCAGGCACATGACAGGCCTGCGAGCAGAAGCCGAGCTGGGGCTGGTTCTGAACCAGGCCGTAACCGAAGTCCCTGAGTCCAGCGATCAGCTGATGGCGTTGGGATCACTGCACATGGTCGCTGAACTGCCGCGGATCAATTTCACCGAGGGACCGTTGACCGCCACAGATCTGGTGGCCGCCAACGCCGCCAGTTACAAGCTGGTCCTGGGACAATCATTGACTGGCGACGAGCAGGGCGAGTTGGAAGTCGAGTTGCGCTTCGGCGATGAGGTATTGATCTCGGCGCAAACGACCTTGAGCGAACAGGCTGAGCTGTTTAAGTGGCTGATGCAATGGGCGTTGGATCAAGGCTACTCATTGCAGCCAGGCGATGTGCTGATCGCCGGTGCCATCGGTGGCAATGTTGCCATTGGCACCGGTCGCTATTCGGTGTCCGTCAATGGCCAGACCCGGGTCGAGTTCGACGTTGAGTGAGCCAGAAGCCGCTCAATAGCATCAGGGCGGAGAGCAAACACAGCGACCAGACACTGCTGGTCGGTACGGCGATTGGAGCGCCGTGCACGGCCAGTGGCGTGGCCAGGGCAGCATCGGGGCTGAGCGGATCGCTGGTCGGCACTGTTGCATGATCGGCGGCTGACACCAAGCCCTGCAAACTTAGCCACTTCGATCCGCGCAAGTCGCTTTGCAGGTTGAGTTGATAGTCCAATTGGGTAAGTTCTCCAGGCGCCAGGATGCCAAGATCGGCGCTGAATTCGGCGGTGCCATCGTTCGCCAATAACGCTGCTGGCAAACGGTGGCGGTATTGGACCGAGTGTGCTGCGGCGTCGCCGATGTTGCGGATCGCCACGCTGACCTGCGCCACTTCTGTGCCGTCCAGCCGTCGATTGCCGTTGATATCCGGGCCAGGAACAACGCTTAAGGTGGCTGCCAACTGAGGTTGTGGCGTCAAGGACTGCACCGGCGTTACTGTAGCGCCGTCGGCACTGCTATGGTCAGGATCTATGGACAGGCTGCGGGTAAAGTTGGCCCCGGTGACCTCACCCTGAGTGCTTACTGAAATGATGCCATCGGGCAGCGATTGATCAACGCGCGCTTGTAGCGAAAACTCGGCACTACCGCCACCCGCGCTCAGGGTGCCCAGGAAAATCAGAACGTCAGTATCACCGGCGCTATTGCCAATCAGCACATGGCCATTGGATGCGTTGTGGTCGGAAATGTGTACAGTGCCCGGCACCAGGGTTGCGCCGGTGCCCGGCGTCAACTCGACTTGCGCTGCCAAGCCAATCAGGTTACCGACATTGGTCAAACGGCCTTGGTATTGCAGCGTGTCGCCGGGTTCGGCGACGCCGTTGCCATTGGCATCGACGACCAATGTATCTGACAAACTAAACTGGACATCGGGCTCAATGCTGCCGCCATGCGCCTGCGGCACAGTCAACGCCAGCAGCCAGCTTAGACAGATAATTCGAGCCAACGACATGGCGGCAGTCTAGACTGCCGGCGTCGCTGCCGCCTTGCTCTGAGTGCTGTGCTCTAACTTGATGCGAATTCCTTGAGCATCGACTTTGGCGGGCCACCGACCAGTCGGTTGGCTTCGCTGCCGTTTTTCATCAACACCAGGGTCGGAATGCTGCGCACACCAAACTTGGCGGCAAGTTCAGGCGACTTTTCGATGTCGACTTTGGCAACGACCACCTCATCTTGCTCTGCAGCAAACTCCTCAAGCATAGGTGCCAAGGCCTTGCATGGACCGCACCAGTCGGCGTAGAAATCGACCACCACTGGCTTGTCTTGCTCGGCCAGGGTGGTATCAAAATTGGCTGTGTTCAATTGAAGTATTGTCATTGCGACCTCGTTTCGGCGTTTCGAACTTCCGGTAAAGGTTGAGTCGCCCGTCTCCGGACACAACCCTCAGCAGGCGAGCACGGCATCGACCAGCGCATCGGCAGCCTTGGGTTCGAGCCGAAAAAACAGCTCTGGTTCGATCAGTTCCAGCTCCATGATCAACGGGCCGGCATCGGATGCGACCAGATCAACGCGCCCATAGCAGCACGGCAACGGTGCCGTCTGCATGGCCGCCTCGGCCAGGGCAATTTCCACGCTTTGCGGCTGGTAGCTTTCGACGCGGCCGCCGTGGTCCGATTGAACTCTGAACTCGCCCTGTTTGGCAGTCTTGCGAACGGCGTGGCTGACGCGCCCGCCAACGACCATAAGCGAGATCTCGCCGTGGTCGATGATGCTGTGTTGAAACGGCTGAATCAGCATGTCGTGACCTGCCACCAATCGCGCCCACATGTGGTGCTGCGACGGTGCTTGTTGTCGCGAAAGGCGGTGTGTTTCGTAACCTGAAGCCGAGACGGCGGGCTTGATCACCACCTCGGCCCAGCCGTTCGACTCCATATGTTGGGACAGAGTCTTGCTGTGGTCGTCTCTGCGCACGCGTTCGGTGGCAACAGTGGGTAGCTCTTGCGCGATGAGGTCGAGCAAATAGCGTTTGTCCCAGTTCCAGCGCAGCACCTCGGGAGGATTGATCAGACGGGTCGATTGGCTGACCTCGCTGACCCATTGCGCAAAGTCTGGCAAGCGATCGAAGTAGTCCCAGGTTTGGCGCACGATGGCAGCATCAAATTGGCCCCAATCAACGCCCCCAGCCCAATCCACTCGGATGGCATGCACGCCTCGTTTGGCAAATGCATCAATCAGCAACTGATCTTCCATCGCCACCTCACGCTGGTGGAGGTCGGTGGGTGCAGCAAGCCAGCGATGGTCGTTGACCAGAGCAATTGTTTGCATGGTGTTTTATTCAGGGGTCAAAACGAGCTGCATCGTAACAAAGTAGCGGTCGTTTGATTATGCAGAAGGGGCTTGGCAGCCGGCTCTCACGGGCTGTTGCGTTCCTTGGGATCGAACTCGGGCTACAATGCGCTGCATGGGAACTGAACAAACACAACAGAACTACTCGGTCTTGCTCGGTGCCAGTGACGCACCTGTTGAGCTTGCCGCCGAATACGCCAACCGTCACGGCCTGATTGCGGGGGCGACAGGCACCGGCAAAACGGTCAGTCTACAGGTCGTAGCCGAAGGCTTTAGTCGTATTGGCGTGCCGGTGTTTATGGCCGACGTCAAAGGCGACCTTTCCGGCCTGATCGTGCCATCCAATGGCAGTGAGCGCTTGCTGTCGAGGGCCGCCAAGACCGGCCCTGACCCTTATGTTGCTGCCAGTTACCCGGTGCTGTTTTGGGATCTGTTCGGCGCGCAAGGGTATCCGATACGCACCACCATCTCGGAGCTCGGACCGTTGTTGCTGTCGCGACTGCTGGAACTGAACGACACCCAGGAAGGCGTGCTGAATGTAGCCTTTCGTGTTGCCGATGAAGAGGGCCTGTTGCTGCTGGATCTGCCTGACCTGCGCAGCCTGTTGCACCATGTTGCGGAGCATCGTGCTGAGTACTCGGCACGTTTCGGCAACGTCAGCAGTGCTTCCGTGTCCGCCATTCAGCGACGGTTGCTGGTTCTGGAAACACAAGGGGGCGAACACCTGTTTGGAGAGCCGGCCCTGGAATTGGATGATCTTATGCGCTTGGCCGATGATGGTCGCGGCATGATCAATATCCTGGCCGCCGACCAGCTGATACGCAGTCCCAGGTTATACGCCACATTCTTGTTGTGGTTGCTGTCCGAGTTGTTCGAAACACTGCCGGAGGTGGGCGATCCGGACAAACCCCGACTTGTATTGTTTTTTGATGAAGCTCATTTGCTGTTTGACGATGCACCCAAGGCACTGCTCGACAAGGTTGAACAGGTCGTTCGCTTGATTCGATCCAAGGGGGTCGGGGTGTTTTTCGTAACGCAAAACCCGATGGATATCCCGGATGATGTGGCCAGCCAGATCGGCAACCGTATTCAACACGCGCTGCGTGCTTTCACACCACGCGATCAAAAGGTGGCCAAGGCCGCAGCTGACAGTTTTCGACCCAACCCCAAGCTCGATGCTCGTCAAGCGATCACTGAGCTGGGTGTTGGTGAAGCGCTGGTATCTACACTGATCAAAAAGGGCGTGCCTGGCATTGTTCAACGCACCTTGATGCGGCCTCCCGACTCGCAAATTGGTCCGGCGACGGCGCAGCAAAGAAAAGCCTGCATGCAGGCGGGGCCGCTTGTCGGCAAGTATGAACACCGCGTAGATCGTGAGTCAGCTTACGAGATTCTGGCGCAGCGGGCCGAGCAGGCTGCGGCTGAGGAGGCGTTACAAAAACAACTCGATGAGCACCGCAAGGCTGCAGAAAAAGCTGCCAAGGAAGCGGCCAAACGATCCAGCAAACGCCGCAGTTCGTCACGTCGCAAATCAACTGCTGAGTCATTTTGGACCAGCACCGCCAAATCGTTGGGAACACAACTGGGGCGCACCTTGTTGCGTGGTTTGTTGGGCTCGCTGACCAGGAAATAGATTAAATGGAACTGCAGTTTTACGGTGCCGCCGGCGAGGTCACCGGCTCTTGTCACATTCTCCGAATCGGTGATTATCAAGTGCTGCTCGACTGCGGCCTGATTCAGGGCGGGCGAAGTGCCGATCAACGCAATGCCGAACCGTTTCCCTTCGATCCAAAACAAATTGATGCGGTGGTGCTCAGCCATGCCCATATCGATCACTGTGGCCGTTTGCCGCTGCTGGTCAAGCGAGGCTTCAGCGGACCGATCATCACCCAAAATGCATCGCGAGATCTGGTTCGCATTCTGCTGAGTGATTCGGCGTTCCTGCAGGAAATGGACGCCAAGCGCAAAAACCGCCGATTGCGGCGAGCTGGCAAGCCGTTGATTGAACCGCTCTACAGGCAGCAGGATGCTGAGCGCGCGTGTTCGCAACTGCAAGGTCACCGGTATCAACAGGCCGTTGCTGTCGTGCCGGGCGTGACAGCCATTTTTCATGACGCCGGGCATATCCTTGGATCGACCAGCGTGGAGCTTCGATTGGAGCACAACGCGGTCAAACGTACCATCGTCTTCTCCGGCGATTTGGGGCAATACGACACACCCATACTGAAGGATCCGGCGACGTTGACACGCGCTGATCTGGTGCTAATGGAGAGCACCTATGGGTCACGATTGCACCGCGATCGACAGCGCACAGTGGAGGAGCTGGGCGAGGTATTCAAGGTCGCGTCCAAACGCGGTGGCAATGTGCTGATTCCAGCTTTCGCTGTGGGTCGGTCGCAGGAAGTGTTGTATCACCTGGGCATCCACTTCGAGCAATGGGGCCTGGACAAGTGGCAGGTTTTTCTTGATAGCCCGATGGCGATCGAGGCCAGCGAGATCTACTGGAACTACCCCAATCTGTATGACAGCGAAGCGCTGGAGTTGGCCCGGGACGTGGGTATGCCACCACTACCCAACCTGCACTTGTCGAAATCTACCGAGCAATCGATGGCGCTTAATCGAATTCGCTCCGGGGCCATCATTTTGGCCGGTAGCGGCATGTGTACTGGTGGGCGAATCTTGCATCATCTCAAGCACAACCTGTGGCGGCAGGACTGCCACGTTGTGATTGTCGGTTATCAGGCGCAGGGCTCGCTGGGTCGACGGCTGGTAGAAAAGCGCGACACCGTCAAGATTCATGGTGAGACCATCCGAGTGCGTGCAACGATCCATACCATCGGTGGCTTGTCGGCCCACGGCGATCGCGATGACCTGGCCCGCTGGTATTCAAGTTTTACCGATCGTCCGCCGGTGTATTTGGTACATGGCGAAGAAGATTCGGCCCACGATCTGGGCGCTTTACTGGAACAGCGTTACGGGGCCAGGACCCGGGTGACTGAACCGGGATTGAAGGTCGATCTGCAAGCGCTCTGATTGCGAGCAGCGCTCCAGAGTAGTTCTCTACTTCCCAGGAGGGTGTTGCAATAGTCCGTCCTGGACTAGCAACACCACGGATTCCGAAAAGCGTGGTTTCCGAAACCCTTACATTGCAATGGGTTAAAACCCACCGAAATGGCGATACATCCCTCTATCGCGCGAGGCTGTTGTTTCGCGACAGCCTCCCTGTGTAGACGCAGCCCGAATTGCAGGTTTCTCTAATCTCAACGCTGGACAAGTTCGGCACCTTCTCGCTCAAATGGCCCCAGATCCATTTGGCCAGCACTTCACTGGTCGGGTTCTCCAGGCCTTCGATGTCGTTGAGGTAGTTGTGGTCCAGTTGCTCATAAAGTGGCTGGAAGGCCGCCTTTAGATCAGCGAAATCCATGACCCAGCCCATGGTCGGGTCAACTGGTCCGTCTACGCTGACTCGAATGCGGAAAGAGTGACCGTGCAGTCGAGCGCACTTGTGTCCCTCGGGCACGTTGGGCAAGCGATGCGCTGCTTCAATCTGAAATTCCTTGAATAGTTCCATCGGCGATCTGTTTACCGGTTCCAGGTAGTTGAAAGTGGTGGTCGGGCCAGGCGAAATTGCGACCCGATCAGCGTTACACTGACTGCTGTTTTCGACGGTGTCAATCATGCCGGTACTGCAGTCCATTCGAATCTATCCGATCAAATCCACCGCCGGCTTGCATCTTCAGCAATGCCAAGTCCAGCCCCGCGGTTTGCGCGGTGACCGGCGCATGATGCTTGTCGATCAACGGGGACGCTTTGTTACCGGCCGTACCAATCCACAATTGACCGCCATTCGCTGTCAGCCGCAGGGCGATGGTTGGCGAGTCACGACACCGGGCAAGCCATCGTTGTCACTGCATGGGAATGCCGATGGCGACCGCCGTTTGCAAGCGACCGTGTGGACCGATCAGGTGTCTGCAAGCACATTTGGTGTTGAGGTGGATCAATGGTTTAGCGACGTGCTTGAGCAGCCGGTGCGATTGGTGATGATGGATGCACAAAGTGAACGGGGAATAGAGCCGGGCTTTGGCCAGCCTGGTGATCAGGTGAGCTTTGCCGACGGCTATCCATTGCTGCTGATTTCGCGCGCCGCTGTCGATGAGCTCAATCGGCACTTGTCAACGCCGGTGAAAATGGCTAACTTCAGACCGAACCTGGTGGTGTCCGATTGCTCCGCGCATGCCGAGGACCAGTGGCACCGCATCCGGGTTGGCGAGGTCGAATTCGATCTGGTCAAACCTTGCGCACGGTGCGTTTTCACCACCGTGGACCCTGAGCGACACCAAAAACGCACAGACGGTGAGCCGCTGCGCACACTGGTGCGGTATCGGCGGCGTGATGGCAAGGTGATGTTTGGACAGAATGTAATCGCCAGGGGAGCGGGGCGCATTAGCGCGGGCGATGTGGTGGAGGTGCTGGAGGCAACAGGTCAAGCTTAGACCATATTTGATTCGGTCGGGACTTCCCCTGGAGCCATTCACCCCCACATAACTATTGACTAGGAAGAGATTTAAGTACCCGTGAGCACCCCTGACTACGACTACATTATCCTTGGCGCCGGCTCCGCTGGCTGTGTGCTGGCCAATCGCCTCAGTGCCGACCCGGCTGTGTCAGTGCTACTGGTTGAGGCCGGCGGCCGTGATTGGCACCCGTATATCCACATGCCGGCGGGCCTGGCCAAGTTGGTGGACAAAGAGTCGATCAACTGGGGTTATGAAACCGAGCCGGAGTCGAGCCTGGAAAACCGACGACTGTACTGGCCCCGCGGCAAGGTCCTCGGGGGGTGTAGTTCCATCAACGCCATGTGCTATGCGCGCGGACACCGTAAAGATTACGATCACTGGGCGGAGCTGGGCAATGAAGGGTGGTCTTTCCAGGACGTATTGCCGTTCTTTCGCCTGGCCGAAGATCAGGAACGAGGCTCGGATGAGTTTCACGGCCAGGGCGGCCCGTTGGGCGTGCGCGACCTGCGCCACCACAACCCCTTAAGCGAGGTCTTTCTGGAAGCGGCCAACCAGGCCGGTTTCTCGCGCAATGATGACTTCAATGGCGAAACGCAGCGTGGCTTCGGTTATTACCAGGTAACTCAACGCGGTGGCCAACGCTGCAGCACCGCATCAGGCTATCTGGACCCGGTAAAGAATCGGCCAAACCTGACCATCATGACCAATACCATGAGCGAACGGCTGCTGGTCGAGGGTGGTCGCGCCACCGGTGTCGTGGTCAGGCGTCGTGGTCAGGCCTACACCTTGTCGGCCAAGCGTGAGGTGCTGGTCAGTTGCGGTGCCATCAACTCACCACAGCTGCTGATGTTGTCAGGCATAGGCCCGGCCGAGCATCTGGCGGAGATGGGCATCGATTGCGTGAAAGACTTGCCAGGTGTTGGCGCCAATTTGCAGGATCATCTGGACATTTGCACGCTGTATCACTGCACTCAGCCGATCACCTACGATACCACCAACGATCTGGCGATCGGGCTGCAGTACCTGTTGTTCCACAAGGGCATAGGGACATCCAATATTGCCGAGTCCGGGGGCTTTGTCGTGTCGTCGCTGGCCACCGATGATCGACCCGATATGCAGTTCCATTTCGTTCCAGCCATGCTCGACGACCATGGGCGCAACCGGCTCGATGGCCACGGCTTTACCATTCACGCCTGCGCTCTGCGCCCGGGTAGTCGCGGGCAGATCAGGCTCAAGTCAGATCAGCCTGATCAGTACCCATCGATTGAACCGAACTACCTGTCCGACCCAATGGACATGAAATTGATGATTGAGGGCGTGCGCATTTCCCGCAAAATCATTGCCAGTAGCGCATTCGACGCCTACCGTGGTGACGAAATTTTCCCCGGTTCTGATCTGCAATCAGAGGCCGAAATTGAGGACTTCATCCGCCGCAAGGCCGAGACCATCTACCACCCGATAGGCACCTGCAAGATGGGGGTCGATGACAGCGCCGTGGTTGATCCGCAGTTGCGAGTCCATGGTATTGACGGCTTGCGCGTGATCGATGCCTCGGTGATGCCGACGCTGGTCAGCGGCAACACCAATGCGCCGACCGTGATGATCGCCGAGAAAATCGCCGACTCAATGATACGCGCCAATGGCGGTCAAACCGCTGTCACCGCGACCATGCACGACGCCGCCTGAGAAGTTTCGCGCCAACGTTCCTTTTTTGACGTCTTGTTAACGTACCCGCCGTTATCATGGCCGGGTTATGCAAAGTGGAAAAGACAATCGCCGCCTGCTGCTGTTTATCGCACTGGGCCTGCTGGTGCACCTGCCATTGCTTTTTTGGCAGTGGCGACCTGTGGTGGGTGAGTCGTCTGTTATCACCGTGAAACTGGTGCCGCCCCAGGTGTCAGAAGTCGTTGATGAACCGCTTGCACCGGAGCCGCCGCAGGTCATCGAACCCATTGAGCCGGAACCGCAACCGCCTGTCGAGCAGCCGCCAGTTGAAGCAGCATCTACCCCGGCAGCAGCCGACCAGACCGCGGACACGCCAACGCCACCGTTGTCGCCGCAACAGCTACGTGAACAGATACGGGTTTTGGCGGTCGAGCCTGCGGATGAAGATAGCGCCAATGAAAACCTTATCCAGCGCAAATACACCGCCTTTGTTCCCAATGCCCTTCCGGCACTGCCATCCGACCCTGGCGACGGTGAACTGGGCGGCTACATGATGCTGGATGAGGAAATTGTCACCCACTTCAAGGACGTCAACGGCTGGGACCGTGCCGAAGTGACCTTGCGTGACGGTACAATCATGTGTGGCGAACGCAGCAGAAACCAATTCATGCCCGATTCAATTCTGGATAGCACCAACATCTTCACCTGGAAGGTTTGCCGCAAGGGGTTCAGAGGTGGCCGCTGAATTGAATAGCTTTGAGCTGAAACTGGCAACAAGCACCGATTGGGTCGATGCTGTCATGACGGATTTTGACCATTTCCTTTTGGATCACGCCGCGGCAGAGAAAAAGGCCGCCAGTATGGCCCTGACCATGGTCTCGCATTACCCGGATCGCACCGTGCTGGTTAGCAAGATGACCGATCTGGCCGTCGAGGAGCTGACCCATTTTCGGGCCGTGACCAAGTTGGTGATTGAGCGAGGACTGACCTTGGCTGCGGACGAGAAAGACCCTTACGTCAATCAGATTCGCGCCGCGATGCGGCGTGGTCGAGACCCATTCTTGATCGATCGCCTGCTGGTCGGCGGCATCATAGAGGCGCGTGGCGCAGAGCGCTTTGGACTGGTCGCCGATGCATTACCCGCCGGTCCGCTCAAGCGTTTCTATCGATCAATCACGCGATCAGAAAAAAATCACAAGACCTTGTTTGTCGATTTGGCCTTCTTGTATGCCGAGCACGCCGTGGTTCGGCAGCGCCTCGATGAACTATTGACCATTGAGGCGGCGATTGTGGCCGAACTGCCGATTCGGTCCGCGCTGCATTGAAGACCAAACATCGTTCAGGTGTCGTTGCGCGTTACCTGGATCGTTACGGTGAGTCCGCAGTGCGCGAACTGGCCGATTGGGTTGCGGGCTGGCCTGATGCGTTGCGGTGGCACCAGGTGTTGGTGGTTCCGGTATGTGGCGAGCGCACCGACTTCATTGATCGAATACCTGACCCGACGACGACCTTGGCCATCATCGTGGTCAACCATTCCGTCGACAGCAGTGCCGAAGCGATGGCCAGCAACCACTCTTTTGTTGAGACCTTAACCAGGGCAGCGGCGGTGCTACAGCGCGTAGCGGGAATGACCCTGTTGCGCCTTGATCACAGCGCACTGCATGTATTGCTGGTTGATCGCTACAGTAGCGGGCGAGAGCTGCCGATCGAAGGTGGCGTTGGGCATGCGCGCAAACTCGGTGCCGACATCGCGGCAGGACTAATCGACCTGGGGCGACTGACGGGGCGTTGGATTTTCAACTCGGATGCCGACACTCATTTGCCAGGCGACTATTTCACCAGACCCGAGCAGCTGCCTCGTGCCGCTGTGGCCATATTCCCGTTTCGACATGTGCATGGGCCTGACAGCGATGATCAAATAACCGCAGCGACCTTGCTGTACGAAGTTTCCTTGCACCATTACGTCGAGGGACTGCGTTCGGCAGGCAGTCCGTATGCCTTCCATAGTGTAGGTAGCACCTTTGCGGTTGAGATTGAGTCCTATGCCAAGGTGCGTGGCTTTCCCAAGCGTTCGGCTGCGGAAGACTTCTATATGCTGAACAAGTTGGCCAAGGTCGGCTCGGTCGTAGAGTTAACAGGCGAGCCGATTCGCATTGATGCTCGAATCTCCGATCGCGTGCCCTTCGGAACCGGCGCGGCGGTGGGCAAGATGGTCAAACACGGCACGCTGATTCGATCGTACGACTTCTATCACCCCGATGTCTTTGCGGTGTTGGCCCACTGGCTGAGCTCGTTCGAAGCCTTGTGGGACGATCGAGATCGCGGAATCGAGCTTGCCTTGCAAAGGGTGTCGCAGTCGCTTCCCAACATCACAACACCCAGTGCCATGACCGAGCTGTTAACGCACATCGGTGCGCCCAAGGGCGTGGCGCACGGTTATAAACAAGCGCGTGATCAAAACCAGTTCAACAAACAATTGCATGATTGGTTTGACGGATTTCGGACCTTGAAGATGGTGCACTGGTTGCGGGACCATGTTGCCGCTTCCATCCCCCTTCCTGAGCTGTTGGGCTACTCGGCTTGCCGCACACTGAATCAGCGTTGCCGCGCCCAGATTGATTTGCTGTGCAAGCGCTAAGACAACATTTTGGCAATGCGCAAGAAGTTGAACATCAATAGCGCGGCAAAACTCCACTCAAAGGCATTGTCGACTGTGTTGTACCAGTTCGGCAGCAGGTAGGCCAGAGCCACACTTAGCAAGCCCAAGCCCAACAAGGTTACAACGCCGCCACGCAACCAGCGGTCGTTGGTTGCGGACAATCCGCTCACCGAGACCAGCAATTGATTGAAGAAGGTCAGCGCAAACCAAAGCATGACGCCGGTGCGGCGTACGACCCGATAGGATTCGCCATCGACGCCCAAGGCCAGCGTATAGGCAATCAGGCTGACGCCGGCAATCAGGCCAAGCCATCGAACTGTGCTTCCCCATCGCAGGCCGCGCCAGATATAAGGCAAGCGCCACCACAACAGCATCGCCAGCAATGCGGCAGGAATCATCGTACCGCGAAACATCCAGCGCTCCGGCGCTTGTCGACCCGTTGCCGATATGGAATAGCAATCTGGCAGGTAGGGAATGCAGGCCGGAAGGTGGCCGGCGTCTATGGCCAGGACAGCCGCCAGATGCACGCCCAGCAGGGGCAACAGCGCACAAGCGACCGCAACGTAGCGCAGGCGCAAGTCACTTCCCACAGGCATGAGCGTTACGGCAGTGGGTCAGGTGTGCCGAAATAGAAGCCCTGAAACAGGTCGAAACCCAGCTCGTGACAGATGTCCGCCTCGCCCTCGCGAGCGATACCTTCGGCCAGGGCACTAATGCCCAGTTCACGTACAAAGTTGACCAGCAGTTTGATCATGTCGCGTTTGGCGGCGCTGGCCTGGTCGAGATCTCTAATCAACGCCATGTCAAACTTGACGTAGTCGGGTGGGACCTCGGTCAATTCCAGCAAACGCGCTTGTCCTGCACCAAAGTCGTCATAGGCCAGGCCGATATCCATGTCGTCAAGCAAGGATCGAATGTTGCGCATTTGCTCGGCATCGGTAACCGCCCCTTCATGAACTTCCAGCACGCACTTCAGCCGCGGGTACAGATTGCGGAACTGCTCCAAGGTCTGCATTAGCCGACCGGGCTGTTTCATTTCCAGCGGATGGATGTTGAAAAAGTGCAAGGCATCCGGCGCCTTGTCAGCGGCAATGGCCAGCCCGGTGCTGCGTAGAAGTTCGGAAAAGGCGACCTCAAGATCGAGGCTCTCGGCCAGGCGAAACAGTGGTCCTGGAGCATCGGGAAGATCGGTGTTGGCGCCGCGACCCAGAAGTTCGTAGGCATGCAAATTCGTTTCGCGGTCGACAATAGGCTGAAAAACACCGGTCACTTGCGCCTTGAGCATTAATTGTTGGAACTCGCGGGCCCCGGCTGGCAGCTTGCTCGACAAGGTAGAAATGCCGATGCGCGTGCTGCCCATGGCGTCGTTGCCTTCGCTCAAGTCTTGCTCGATGATGCGAAATTCCATATCCGCCAAATGGATGATGTCGCCATGCTGGACCCGGCGTGGCTCGCTCAGCCGTTCGCGGTTGACATACGTTCCGTTGGTAGAGCCCAGATCCCGCAGCACCAGTGAGCGACCGGAAATATCGAACTCGGCGTGGATACGCGAAATACCCGCAGAATCCAGCGGCAGCTGTAAATCTTCCTGACGGCCCATGCGGAACGGCACGGGGCTGACGCGCAATCGCTTGAGCGACTTCCCTTGACCCAAATACCCTTCCAGAAACCAGACTTGCATGTTCCAAAAATGCCTTGCATGCCCCAATGGAGTGTCACAGTCATCGGTTTTACTTGATGCGCGGTGGCCGTGACGTTCTGCTATTCTGCACGAAGTCGCATTTGAATTGGAGTTTTCCGTGGCAAGTTCTTTCCCTCGCATCAAAAAATGCACTGTCCTGGTGGTTCTGACGTGCTCTGTATTGATGGCGTGTTCCACTATGCGCACGGCCGACTGCAGCGCCATGACCGGCTGGAGCGATGGCAGCATTGACCAACGCCCGGCTGGTACCTGTGCCGGCAATCGCGACTATCAGGATGCCTATCAGTACGGCGCAACCGTGGCGGGTTACAAGGCGCGCTTGAGTGAGTTGCTGCAACAGGAAGAGGCCCTGCGCGCCAGTGGTGCCAGCGACAAGGAGATTGGCGATGTCATTCGCGAGCGGCTATCGGTACAGCGTGAGCTGGACTCGATCAACTCGGTCGCAGCTGTCAACGGCTGGGTGCCTTCGCAACAGATGCCAGAACAGTAAGGCTGACAAGCTTGGTCTGGAGCTCACGGCTGAACCAGCTGTTCCAGGTCAGGTACTTCGGGCTCTCCAGCGTAGATTGATGGGTCCATCTTTTCGGTGATTGACCAGCGGTGCAGCCAGGTAATGCCACCAGCGCCGGTATAGCCATCAACCCGGCGTTGATAGGCCGGATGCTCAAGCGCCTGATCCAGGGTGATCCACTGCGCGCCATCCTGCTGCAGCGCGGTAAGCAATCGGTCCAGGTAGTGCGCATTCAATGCGTAGGCGTGAATCAGCAACACCTGAGGAATGGTTTGGCCAACAATCAGTTCGGCCTGGTTTTGGTAGTAGCTAACGACCTCAAGCATGTAGCGAACATAATCGTCGCCGAGAATCTGCATCGCTGATTGATCGCCCGCCACGTAGGCATCGGCATAAGCACCGCCATACATCCATTCGCCATTGTCTATGGTCACCGGCGCGATGCGATAGCCATGCCCGTTCAAAAACGTCCTGGCCTTGGTCTGAACCTCAGTGCTGCGACCAATATGCAGAAACGGATGGCGAAACCAGCGTAGCTCACCACCTGCTTGCTCGACCAGGGGACGTGTCTGTTGCTCCCCCTTGACGATATCGGCCATCCACAGCTCGGGGTCGACGCGGTGCAGGCTAAGGTGGTCATAGCCGTGATTGCCCAATTCCATGTCGGCATCCAGCCATTGTTGCAACAAGGCCACACGTGCCGGGTCGACCACGCCATTCTCATCTTCCAGTTTCGATTCGTTGACGAAGCCTACTGCCGGGACCTGATGGTCAACGAGCACCTTGAGCAGCTGGCTTGTGATGAGCTGTTGTTGCGCCAGCGAATGTTTGCCCGGCGGGCCGATCGGCAGATCATCGATGGTTACCGCGATCTGCAAATCCTCAGCGCAAAGAGGTGCTGCCAAAACAAGTATCGTCGCCAGCGCAATAGCACTGTGCTTAAGGCGGTGGAGCCATTGCTTCTTCATCAGTCCGTTGGCCTTCCAGTTCGGTCGCTTCTGACGCGAGTCTAGCAGCTCCAAGGTTGACCACATGACAAATGAATCGTCTCAACAACAGATGGCGGCAAGCGACCCACTACTGCGACTAGCCTTTCGGAAACGGCTCGATCACGGCGCTGTCGGTGAGCAGGAACTGAAGCATTTGTTCGCACTCCATCGGCTCGGCAAACAAATAGCCTTGCACCAGATGGACGCCACGGTTCATTAAGGCGATGGCCTGCTCTTCGGTTTCGACACCTTCGGCGATCAGCTCGATGTTTAGCTCTTCAAGCACCAGGCACAGAGCGTTGAGAAAGCGATGATCGTCTTTGCCTGCGGTCAGTGATTGGGTCAGGCCCTTATCCAGCTTGATGCATTCGATGGTGCCCGAAGAGAGCAATGGCAGCGAACCGTAGCCGGTGCCGAAGTCGTCCACCACAACACCGATGCCAAGTCGAGACAAACGCTTGACGATGGCGTGAGCGCGCCGTGCCACGGGCGTATCGAAGTATGCCGTTTCCGTAATCTCAAAGTGCAGACGACCCGGTGGGCACTTGGTCGACTTCAATAACGAGCGGGTATAACGAAACAGATCGAAATCCGGGTAGTTAAACAGCGCCTTGGATACATTGACTGACAATCGAAACGGCAGCTCCGGGGCCAGATGGCCGGCCGCGCGCACAGCGCGAGCAATAGACTGCCGAGTCAGCTCGACGATGTCGCCGGTGCGCTCGGCAATGGGTACAAACTCCTCCGGTGAAATGTCGCCCAGCTCATCGTCCCGCCAGCGCACCAACACTTCAGCGCCGACCGTCTTGCCGGTGTACAGGTCGACTTGCGGTTGGTAAACAAAACGCAGTCGGTGCTCGGCCAAAGCGCCGGGCAACTCGGCTTTGATTTGCTCGCGCCGTTGAATCTGATCGCGCAGCTCACGTGAAAAGCGTTGCACGCCATCAGCGCGCGCGACCGTCGCCACGTATTTGGTGATCTCAGTGTGATCGGTGACCGGACCACAGTCATCTGGATAGACAACGAAACCGTAGTTGTAGGTGACAGTCACGACCGCACCACTGACCAGTCGGATCGGCTTGGCCATCGCCAGTTCGATCTGCTCGGACAGCTGTTCGCTGATGGCGACCGAATCGTCACCCCAGCCGTGAATCACGAAGCCGGAGATGACACAACCCAGGTAGGCGTCGTCTGGCATCAAAGCCAAAAGTCGATCGGCGATTTGACGCCACATATCAACCACGGCGCGAAAACCATGCAGGTAGTGCACCGCTTCCATTTCACGCAGGATCAGGCCACCGAAGTACCCCTTGTGGCCGGTTTCGTTGAGATAGCTGAGCAATAGCGGACCTGCGGAGAGAAGTTTCTCCGCGCCAGGCAAGCCCGTGAGGTCCATATTGCCGCCCGGTGCTTCAAGGACTTGTCTGATTTCCTGGATCTTTTTATGCATGCCGTTTTCCAGGCCACACCCATTTGAAATCCCAGCTCAGTTTATGCTCAAAACGTCAATTGCGGGTAGCAACTGGATAAATCATTCACTGTCGTTCACAGTCTTTGCGATGGAACAGCCGCCTGGCGGCCGGGGATTGTGTATGCTGCTTGATACCGGAGTGGCGATACGTCCAAGTATCGCGTGAGGCTGTAGTTTCGCGACACCTCCGCTATTGTTCGAGGACATTGCGGCTGACATGAATGACGAAGAAGTGAGCATCTCAAAATCCACGCCGAACGACCGTTTTGATCCATCGTCGCCACCGTCAACCGCGGCAGAACAGCAGCCGGGCGCTGCGGCTTAAGTTGCGGTGGACGTTTCAGCTCAAGCGCAGGTCGAGGAAATGTTGGCCGATCGCGACCAGCCGGTGGTCCTCTTTGCCATGGACTGGTGTGAGTTTTGCTGGTCTGCGCGAAAGTTTTTCAAGCAACTGGGCGTGTCCTATCGCTCGGTTGATCTCGACTCGGTGCCCTATCAGGAAGGAGGCCTCGGCGGGGCCATCCGCGATGTGCTTGAAGCGCGGCTGGGCACGCGCAACATCCCGCAAATTTTCATCGCCGGCCAGCCCATCGGTGGTTGCACCGATTTGTTCAAGGCCTACGAGGACGGATCATTGCTACAGCTGCTCGAGTCGAACGACGTCGATTACAACAGATCGATCCAGCTAGAGACAACAACACTACTACCTATGTGATCCGTGCATAGTGTCGAGTGGCTTGGGGCGCTCGATATCCAACCGCTTCAGCCACTCGTTCCGCCCAAGCCCCACAATCTTTCGAGCCTGCTACACTGCCCGTGGGTTTAGAGGAGAATTGGGAGAACACATGAGTATTATTTATTTCATTCTGATTGGCGCGTTGGCCGGGTGGATTGCTGGCAAGATTATGAAAGGACGCGGCTTTGGCGTGCTTGGCAATATCGCTGTTGGCATTGTTGGGGCCATCATTGGTGGCTTCTTGCTCGGTCTGCTGGGCCTGTCAGCCAGCGGTCTGATTGGCCAGTTGGTGCAAGCGGTGGTCGGTGCGGTCGCATTGCTGGCGCTGGTAGGGGCATTGAAAAAGGCCTAAGGAAGCTCTGATTGGTTCGAATGCGGCCTGGCTAGAGGTCGTCCACGATTAGCCATCCATGGCTAACGCGGACACGAACTTTCAGAAGCGCGGTTATGAAAGTTCTTCATTTTCAATGGCTTGAAAATACCGGTCCATCCGTGGGCCGGTCGAGCTGGTTCAAAAACGTAAACTATGGACGCGCTCTAGCTACAGAGCAGTTCGCCATCGAGTCGTTTAGCGCGGTCGAGTGCCTTGAGGCACTCGATCGGATTGCGTTTTACCCACTCAATTTTCCACTTGGCGGGTCGTCTGCAGCCCTTTACGCGAATACAGATCGTGCAATAAATTGTTTGCAAAGGCTGGAAAACCTGTATACTGCGCGCCCCTTGCATCGCTTCTTCCGAGTTAGTGGCAATCGTGCCAACACCTCTTGAGCGGTTATCGAACCTTTAGGAGGTATCAAAAAATGGGCAAAAAATTATACGTAGGCAATCTGCCGTACTCGGTCGACCAGAATTCACTTCAGGAAACCTTTAGCCAGTTTGGCACTGTTGACTCAGTAAACGTGATCGAAGATCGCGACACTGGTCGCAGCAAAGGTTTCGGTTTTGTCGAAATGTCTTCTGACTCAGAAGCTCAGAAAGCTATCGACGAAATGAACGGCACCAGCATGGACGGCCGTCAAATCACGGTAAACGAAGCACGGCCTAAAGCGCCGCGCGACAACCGTGGCGGCGGCGGTGGTGGTTACGGCGGCGGTCGCGATCGCTGGTAGACCATTCGGCCTCAACAACTAGCCTTTTGGTTGGTGCGTTGAATGCCTGAAAAGAGCCCAACCGCTTGGTTGGGCTTTTTTTTGTCTGAACGAAACAGGAGTTGTCCATGCATATCTGGGTAGATGCTGATGCCTGTCCGGTGGTGATCAAACAGATTCTGTTCAAGGCGGCCGCCCGCACCGGTCTATCATTGACCCTGGTCGCCAACCAGGCTATCGCCACGCCACCCCACAAAAACATCCGGTCCTTGCAAGTTGCGCAGGGCTTTGACGTGGCTGACAACGAAATCGTCAGACGCGCTCAAGCCGGCGATTTGGTCATCACCGCTGACATTCCTCTGGCTGATGAGGTGGTGAGCAAGGCCTGTCACGCGCTCAGCCCACGTGGCGAGCTGTATACCAAAGAGAACATCAAGGCGCGACTGAACATCCGCGACTTCATGGACACCATGCGCGCCAGCGGCATTGATACCGGTGGGCCACCGCCATTGAACCAGTCAGACCGACAAGCCTTTGCCAACCATCTGGACCGGCTGATCGCCAAGGCGTCTTAGGAGGCGGCTGGTATTGTTGTCCAGGACGGACTATTGCAACACCCTCCATTGGGAGAAGGTGGCTGCACGTCAGGTGCAGACGGATGAGGGGCTCAATCTGGTTGTGGCCTCCAACCGTACACAAACTTGCCTAGACCCAGGCAACTTGCATAGCATGGCCCTTGTTGTTGAAGTGAGTAGTTGAATCATGACCACCCACGCTGAAGGCGGTTGCACGTGTTCCGCCGTTCGTTACCGCTTGTTGGACAGCCCTTTATTCGTGCACTGCTGCCATTGCACCTGGTGCCAACGGGAGACTGGCGCTTCGTTTGCGCTAAACGCCATGATAGAGGCCGATCGGGTGGAGCTGTTGTCTGGACAGGTGGAATCGGTCGAAACGCTCAGCAACAGCGGCAAGGGGCAGCAGATTGTCCGTTGTCGAAACTGCAAGGTGGCGTTGTGGAGCCACTACGGTGGGGCGGGCGGAAAGATCAGCTTTGTCCGCGTCGGCACCTTGGACGACCCCAGTCAGTGCCCGCCGAGCGCACATATTTTTACCTCAACAAAGCAGCCCTGGATTGAGTTGCCCAAGGACGTACCGGTGTTCGAGACATTCTATCGTCGCAGCGAGTATTGGCCGGCCGAGCATATTGAACGCTACAAGGCGGCGATCGCGTGAATTGATGAGGCCCTGCTCAACGCTTCTGCTCTTCCACCCCAAAAGGCTTTAGCGCTTCGAACGCTTCACCACGTCATTCCGGACTTGATTGACCTCGATCAACTGCCTGCCGCGCCGGTTTGTACGGCCCAAAGGGTTCGATACAGGCCGTCCTGCTCAAGTAGACTTTGATGAGTGCCTCGCTGGGTGACTTGACCTTGCTCAATCACCAGAATTTGGTCGGCATGGACGATGGTTGAAAGCCGATGGGCGATCACCAGCGTGGTTTTGCAGCCGGCCAGACGCTGCAGCGAGCGCTGAATGGCCTGCTCGGTTTCATTGTCGACCGCCGAGGTGGCTTCATCCAATACCAGGATAGGCGAGTCCTTGAGCAATGCGCGGGCAATCGACAAGCGTTGGCGCTGACCGCCGGACAATTTCTGCCCGCGCTCTCCTACCAACGTATCGAAACCGTTCGGCAGGGCCTGGATAAATCCAAGAGCTTCAGCCTGGGCTGCGGCATCGGTGATTTCATCCATACTGGCGTCTACCTTGCCGTAGGCGATATTCTCCGCCACGGTGCCGTCGAACAAAAAGACGTCCTGGCTAACAAAACCAATGGCTTGTCGAACCGAGTCGAGGGTCAGCTCATCAATCGGCTGACCATCGATCAGGATGCGACCCTTGGTAGGAGAGTAAAAGCGCAGCAGCAGTTTGATCAGGCTGCTTTTGCCGGAGCCGGTTGGCCCGACCAATGCCACAGTTTGGCCCGGTTCGACATGCAAGCTGACATCGCTCAATACCTGAGCGCCATCACCGTAGGCCATGCTGACCCGTTCAAAAGCAACTTCGCCGCGTGAGTCGCGTAGCGCCAAGGCCTGCTCACCATCGCGTATGGCAATCGGTGTCTCAATCAGATTGACGATTCGACGTGTCGATGCCATGGCCCGCTCGTACAGGTCGACGGTCTCAGCCAGGCCGGTCATCGGCCACAGCAAGCGTTGCGTCAGAAACACCAATACACCGTACAAACCGGTATTGAGCTCGCCATTCAAGGTCTTGATGCCGCCCACCACCAGGGTCACCAGAAAGCCGGCCAGGATCGCCATGCGGATCACTGGAATGAAGGCGGAGCTGATGCGTATGGCTTTGCGGTTGGCTTCAACGTAGCGCGCAGATTGCGCGGCCAGGGTTTCTGCCTCCAGGCGTTCGGCAGCAAAGCTCTTGATGGTGGCGATGCCATTGAGGTTGCCGTTGAGTCGAGCTGACAGGCGACCGACCAGATCGCGCACGTCGGCGTACAACGGCTGGGCGCGGCGCTGAAAATAAAAGGCACCCCACAAGATGATCGGAATGGGTGTGAAGGCAAACAGTGCGATCATCGGTGAGATAAAAAAGAACACCGAACCGACCGCCACCAGGGTCGTCGCCACTTGAATCAAGCTGTTTGCCCCACCGTTTAGGAAGCGCTCAAGCTGATTGACGTCGTCATTGAGAATTGACACCAGGTCGCCAACACGCCGGTCCTCAAACCAGGCCATTTCCAGCTGCTGAACGTGGCGATAGGCTTGCATTCGAAAATCATGCTGGATGTCTTGCGCCAGACCACGCCACAACAGCAAGTGGAAGTACTCGAACAGCGATTCGCCACCCCACACCAACAGCGTCAGTACGCCCAAGGCCATCATTTGCTGCACCGGATCGGTCAGACCCATCTCAGCAATAAAGGAGTCCTGCTGGCGGACCACCACGTCAATGGCGATGCCGATCAGGATCTCTGGCGCTATGTCGAACAGCTTGTTGACCACCGAACAGACCGTCGCCCAGATCATGCGCGCTCGATACGCAGCCGCATGGTGGAATAGTCGAAGCAATGGGGCTTGAGATTGCGTGGACACGGCGTCAATCCGTACAGTGAGAATGTTTGGCGCATGGTAACGCGCTAGCGCGGGTAGATGGTAGACAACAGACGGCGTCGCTACATGACCGATCATGCTGCGGATGAGGCGAGACCACGACAGGGCTGATAAACTAGGACCGCTGGTCTGGCCACTGCAGGCTTGAGGCTGAGCGCAGTCTGTATTCGATTCACCGCAGCGTCCCCAAGGACCGAGGCCATGAGCTATCACCGTCTCCGCCAACACGTAGAACAGGAACTGACCGCCAGTCGACAGGCAGAGCGGCGCGGCGCGGCCAATGTTGCATTTCAGCACCTGGAACGGGCCCATGTGCTCGGACAATCCAGCACTGCCTTGCATGCTCGAGTGCACTGGTTGATGCTGTGCTGGGGGCTGCGTCACCGACGCTGGCGTGAAGTGGTGGGCCAGGTTCCCCGACTCATTGGCGCCGCGACCAAGACTGCCATCGGCTGGGTGCCGACTGGTAACACCGGTGGCAGCAATGTCAGCCCATTCAAGCCAATGCCGATTGCACAGGATTTGCAGGCCCGTATAGACGACGCCAACGCGCAGTGATGCAGGTTGATTGTGTGGTGATTGGCGGCGGTGCTGCCGGTCTGATGTGTGCAGCCACCGCAGGCCAGCGCGGTCGGTCGGTAATGGTGCTTGACCGCTCCAACAAGGTGGGCAAGAAGATACTGATGTCAGGAGGTGGGCGCTGCAATTTCACCAACCTGTACGCCGAGCCTGATAACTTCATCTCCGACAATCCTCATTTTTGCAAGTCGGCCCTGTCACGCTACACCCAATACGATTTCCTGGATCTGATCGATCGCCACCAGTTGGCTTACCACGAGAAGACCCTCGGCCAGCTGTTTTGCGATAACAAATCGCGAGACATTTTGAACATCTTGCTGGCCGAGTGCGAATCGGCTGGGGTGCAGATTCATACCGATTGCCAGATCAGCAATGTCGAGCAGATCGAAGATGCCAAGCACCGGTTCGAGCTGAAAAGCAACCTTGGTAGCATCACTTGTCAGTCCCTGGTCGTGGCATCGGGCGGGCTGTCCATTCCAAAAATGGGAGCCAGTGGCTTTGGCTACGAGCTGGCTCGCCAGTTTGGCCTGAAGGTGACACCTTGTCATGCTGCCTTGGTGCCGTTCACGCTGAAAGGGCGATGGCTCAAGCTGGCCAGTGATTTGGCTGGCGTGTCGATGCCAGTTGTGGCCGAATGTCGTGGGCAGTCGTTCAAAGAGGCGATGTTGTTCACTCACAAAGGTTTGAGTGGCCCGGCCGTGCTGCAGGTGTCGAACTACTGGTTTCCGGGTGATCAGGTGAGCATCAACTATCTGCCAGAGCTTGATCTGGCCGAATCCATTCGTGGCTGGCAACGGGAGTCGGGCAAGGCAGAATTGCGATCCCGACTGGCGACATTGCTGCCGAAGCGCTTCGTCGCAGCCTGGTTAACGATCGACCCGGCGATTGCTGCCCTGCAGGTCATCCCCGTCAGCGAGCTCAACGCGCAGCAGATTGACCAGTTGTCGAATCACTTTCATCACTGGACCTTCGTGCCTGCCGGTACTGAGGGCTACAAGACGGCTGAGGTGACGCGCGGCGGTGTGGATGTGGACGGCGTGTCGTCAAAGACCTTTGAAGCCAAAACTGTGCCCGGCCTGTATTTCATCGGCGAGGTTCTTGATGTCACCGGTTGGCTGGGGGGCTACAACTTTCAGTGGGCCTGGGCCAGCGGTCATTGCGCCGGTGGCTACGTTTGAGGTGAAAACGAGACTGAACGCAGAAACCCGATTTCAGAAGGACAATTATGGTGAGTACTGACGTGGACGAATCCTCCCTGGGGCAAGAGTTTCGGGATGAAATGCAGGAACTTCTGGCACCACTTCAGCAGTCGCTGGCATCGGTCATTGATCAAACCGATGGACGCATCGCGTTGCCGCCGAACGCGGCCGATGCGCTGGAGGGGTTTCACCAGTCGCTGCCGGACACCGGCACCGGCGCGGCCAAAGCGATTGAGCAGCTGCTGGCACTCAACGAAAGCGCCGGTGGAAACACCGGGGGCCCAAAATGTTTTCACTTCGTTATCGGCGGCAGCACCCCGGCGGCGCTGGCGGCAGACTTGCTAGCCACCGCTTACGAGACGATCACTTATACCTGGGTATTGTCACCGGTCGGTGTGCAAATGGAACTGCAGGCCCTGGATTGGCTGAAACAACTGTTCGGTTTGCCTCGGGCTTGGTCGGGCGTAATGGTGACCGGTGCCACCATGGCGAATTTCGTTTGCCTGGCTGCGGCGCGGCAATGGTGGGGTGAGCAGCATGGATTTGACGTTTCTGAGACTGGCCTCAGTGGCAAGCCTCAAATGCCGGTGTTGTCATCAGGGTTCATCCATGCCAGTACGCTAAAGTGCCTGGCTGTACAGGGCATTGGTCGGGGTAATGTTCAGCGTTTCGCTGGTGATGATTTCGGTCGCCTGGATCTGCAGGCCATGGAACGCGCGTTAATCGAGCTTGACGGCCAACCGGCGCTGGTGATCGTAAACGCTGGCGAAGTCAATGCCGGTGAGTTCGACCCCGTAAACGACGTCATTGCGCTGGCCCGTCAACATAACTGTTGGGTCCATGTCGATGGTGCCTTCGGTTTGTTCGCCAAGCTGTCACCTCGCACTGAACACCTTGTTGAAGGCGTTGACCAAGCCGATTCGGTCACAGTCGATGGCCATAAATGGCTGAATGTTCCCTACGACTCCGGATACGCGTTCGTTCGAGATTACGGATTGATGGCCAAAGCGTTTCGTTATTCTGCCGATTACCTGCCAGAGGAAAACCGGGAACGACCAACACCAGGTGCGATCGGTCCCGAGAGCTCCCGTCGAGCTAGAAGTTTTGCGGTCTGGGCGACCTTGCAAGCCTATGGTCGCAACGGCCAGCAGCGAATCGTCGAACATTGCCTGGATGTGGCGCAGCATTTTGCTCGCCAGGTTGAGCGGGCGCCGCAGCTTGAGTTGATGAATGTGGTCAACCTCAACATTGTGGCGTTTCGCTACAACCCTGGGGGTATGAATAACGACCAGTTGGATGACTTGAACGCCAGTTTGGGTGAAGCTGTGTTGGCCGACGGCCGTTTCTTGGTGGGCACCTCAAAAATTGGACCTAGAACAATTTTTCGCCCAGCCTTTTCCAATTGGCGTACTCGCTTCAGTGATGTTGAGGAGTTCGCCGAGGTGGTGTTGGTGCTTGGTCAGCGCATGATGGATGGAAGGCGAATTTAGGTCGGCTCAACCCCGAACTGTTCATTGGCGAGGTCCTTGCGGCACCAGCTAGAGGTCGTCCACGATTAGCCATCCATGGCTAACGCGGACACGGTGCTGGTGGATACGTTTGCGGTGGTCCCGTCATTACGGGCCTGGATGCGGAATGCAGAATCAGTGTCGCACCTAACGTCATTCCGGGCCTGGACCCGGAATCCAGAAGCAGTGCCAGTAAAGCAGCGTCCGCAGCCTGTGGATTCCGGATCAAGTCCGGAATGACAGAAGACTAAAGCCCAGAATGTCAAAAGGACTGAAGTCCGGAATCACGAAATGTTGGGTCGCAACTGTTCGTTTATGCAAGCTTACGTGGCAACCTTGACCACCCAGCGTTACCCAACGTCATTCCGGGCCTGGACCCGGAATCCAGAAGCAGTGCCAGTAAAGCTGCGTCCGCAGCCGTGGATTCCGGATCAAGTCCCGAATGACAGAAGACTAAAGCCCAGAATGTCCGGAATGACAGAAGACTAAAGCCCGGAATGTCAAAAAGGACTAAAGTCCGTAATCACGCACAGAAGAGCCGCCTATACCTGGAAACTCGTCTCCCAGCAGGGTAACGCGCAGCTTCGATGTCGTGACGAGTCATCATGACGTGAGCCGGCACGCTTATCAGCAATACGAAATTTAGTAAAATTGAGGCTACGCTCCTGGTCGCCTGCTCTTTGCTGTGACACATGAGTTAAACTCCATTTCTCGAATGACCCTGATGGTGCCTCAGGAGGCCCCTGTGTTGCTAGATTACTTCGCTTTGGTGTTGGTGTTTTTTGTGGCGATCACCCTGTTTTACGGCATTATCGCCATTCACGACATCCCGTATGAGATCGCCGTCCATCGCCATCATCCACACCAGGATGCCATTCATGTCGCGGGTTGGGTCAGCTTGTTTACCTTGCACCTGATCTGGCCGTTTCTGTGGATATGGGCCACCTTGTATCGGGACGATAGAGGTTGGGGCTTTACCACCACGCAGCGCCAGGATCACGACTGGATCGCTGCTGTTGAGCGGCTGACCAAACGCGTCGATGAACTGGAAGCGGATAAACAAGCGAGCAAGGAGGTTTAGGCGCGATGGATTTGTTACTGATTCTGACCTACGCGGCCTTGTGCATTGGTGTGTTCAAGGTGTTCAACATCCCCCTCAACAAGTGGACGGTGCCGACGGCGATCCTCGGCGGCATCGCTCTAATCGGCACCATGCTGCTGATCATGAATTACAACCACCCCTACGCCAAATATGCCAAGGAGGTATTCATCTCGGTGCCCATCGTGCCGGAGGTGCGCGGTACGGTAATCGCCGTAGAAGTGGTGGCCAACCAGCCGGTGAAGCAAGGGGATGTTCTGTTTCGCATTGACCCGGTGCCGTACGAGTTGGCCGTGGTGCGCCTGCGCGCACAGCTTTCTGATGCCGGCCAGGGCGTCCTGGAACAGGAAGAGGCCTACAATTCTGCACGCGCCCGGGTTGCACAGGCTCGGGCGGAGCGAGATCGGGCAGAGGAAACCTTCAACCGCTACGCTGCGGCGCCGATGGCGTTCTCTGAGCAACAGATCACCAATCGACGCCAGCAATATCTGGCGGCGCAAGCCGCGCTGGAAGCCGCACAGGCCGATGAGCAGCAGGCTCGCCTGCGGATGGACACCAACTTCGAAGGCGAGGATGCCAGGGTAGCCGAGTTGCGAGCTGCGTTGCGGCAGGCCGAGTACGATCTGCAACACACCGTAGTGCGCGCACCCAGCGATGGTGTGGTAACCCAATTGACGCTGCGGCCAGGTGTGATGGCAGTGCCCCTGCCGCTGCGCCCGGCTTTGGTCTTCATACCGAAGCAGCCACAACGCATCGCCGGCAGCTTCTGGCAGAACTCGATGGGCCTGATACACCCCGGTCAAGAAGCCGAAGTGATCTTCGATGCTGTTCCCGGCCATGTCTTCAAAGGTCAGGTCGAGCAGTTGCTTCCAGCGATGGCAGAAGGTGAGGTGCAATACGGCGGCACCTTGATCGGCGGCCGCCTGTTGAGTCAGCCAGGTCGGGCGATTGCAATGGTCGTATTGGACGAGGATCTGCGTGAATACAATCTGCCGCTGGGCGCACAAGGCCAGATCGCGGTTTATACCGACTCATTCACCCATGTATCGGTGATCCGTCGAGTGTTGCTGCGCATGCTGGGCTGGCTCAACTATGTCTATCCATTGAAGTGACATTGATCAGTAGGCCAGATGGGGCTCGAGGATAACGTCCCAACTGGTGGCTTTCTGCTCCCATTCGGCCGGGCAGCGCACCGCTCGCTCCTCAGGAAGAAGGCCGTCGCTGACAACACCCTGAAAACGGTCCGGGTCGCTGCCGTAGAGCATGCACAGAATATCGTAGTAGCGTTGGCCGCTCAGTGAATGCTCGCCCCAAACCATGCCAGCTTTCCCTTCACTCGCCAACTCCCAGGCCTTGAAGGTGCCCAGGGCAGAAAGTACTGGATCGACGTCATCCACGTCCAACAGCAAGACGGTCGCCAGCGCGTCTACCGAGTCTTCTTCACGTCCGGTCACCGGTAATTGAAGAATGTCGACCAGCGCATGGCCCATCTCATGCAGCAGAGTGAAGCCGCCCCCGTCAGTCACTGCCTCAGCAATCTCTTGATCAGGTACACCCATCTGCGTCAGCGCAGCGGCCAACTCGTAAAACAACTCGTAGCACATGACGATGGCACGTGGTTCGGGATCGTAGAAGGCGTTGGCTTGACCGCAGGCCTGGAAGGTAACGGGTATGTCATGAGGCAAATGAATATAGGAATCGATGTCATCTGCCAGCTCGACGAAGATGGGAGCGCTCTCTAGCGTCGAACGCAAGGCGTTGTATGACTCTGTGATCTCAGGATCGTCTAACGTCGGCGGTGGTACGAACTGCACCACGAACTGACCGCCGCTGCTTTGGCTTTGTACATGTTGGCCGTTCAATCGTGCATCGCAAATGTCGACCAGTTCATCAAGTGTATCTACAGTAAGGTCAATGGCATGGCCAAGCTCATCCAGACCGGGCGCTTGCATCATTGCATCCAGATCATTGCTCAGGTGTTGGCCATACTCCATGCTCTGGCTATCGCCGGATGCGATCAGGTCGTCGGCAAACTGATAAGTGGTGTTAGCGGCGTCATTGACCGATTGGTCAATTGCTTCGGCTTCTGCCATGGTCAATGTGTCGATATCCAGCTGGTAGATGCCTTCGGCCATTTCGTTCCAACCGTCGGCAATATCATTGATATCGTCGCAAACAGAGGCTGCAGCCAGGCTGCCGGCAAAAAGGGGTACCAGGCAACACATGCCTCCAAGGACTGTCATATTTCTCAACTTATTGCTCCGAAAGTCTGCGTCGTATCTGCGGCCAGTGACCATAGGTCAGTCCGCGCCATAGCCATTCCAGCGGCCCGTACAGGAACGAGCGCATCCACCAATGGCTGAATGCAATTTGCAATGCGAAGGTAACAACCGACAGGCCGACGACATGGGTGATGCCGACCTTCCCCGCCAGGCCAAACCAGTAATAGCTACACACCACAATCTGGCCCAGTAATACGTAGTTGGTCAAGGCCATCTTTCCGACCGGTGCCAACAGGCGCAGAGCACGTTGTCCCAGCCCACCCTGCAAGCCGACGACGATGGCGCACAAATAGCCAATGCTGATCAGTGGTGTGGCCACCATATGCAGTGCTGACTCGCCCAATTCCCAGCTATCGTCGGCCCCGAGCATGCCGTTGTTGCCGGCGTAAGCCACCGCTTGTGACAGCAACTCCAGAGCCAAACCCAGCGGCAGACAGCGCCACAGCCAGCGGCGGTAGCCCGTCATGTAGCGCCCAGCGTGTTGCAGCCAGCCTTGGCGCCCCACCCAGTTACCGAGCATGAAGCGGCCGAGCGCATACAGGCTAAAGCCGACGATGCCTGCGCCGGCAATCCAGTCGAACCAGGTCATTTCTACAAAGTGCCAGGTCAGGCCGAAATAGTCGCCATTGGCCGCCAATGACTGGCGTTCAAGTGTGGCTGCTGATTCGTACCAGCTGTCGCTGGCCAGTAGCTCGCGAACCCCCGTTTGGGCAACCATCCAGTCCCCAGCCATATAGCCAAACAAGGCCAGCAAGACCCCGCCCACCAACATAAAGTGATCACTGCGTTTTCTGAGCGCGAACAACACCAGACCCATCAAGGCATACAGGTGCAAGATGTCCCACGGGAAGATGAACAGCATATGTATCCAGCCGAACACCAGCAGGATGAACAGGCGTCGCAGATAGATCGCTTCAAAATCAGCACCGCGTGCGCTCATCCGTTGCATCTGTATTGAAAAGCCAAGGCCAAACAGGAAGGCGAACAGGGTGTTTGCCTTGTCGGTGACCAATAGCTTGACGAAAAACAGGCTGATCGGGTCGACACTTGCAGTGCTCAAGGCGGCCAACTGCTCCTCGGTGGCAGTCAGCCCGAATCGAATGTATTCGGTAAAGCAGCCAACCAGGACGCCAAACAAGGCAAAACCACGCAGCACATCCAATTCCTGGACGCGCTGTTGTTCGGCCACCGGAGCGGCGGCATGCTGCAAATTTCGTCGACGTTGCCCCAATTCAGTCCCCAAATTGTTTATTGTCGGTGCAACCTTGCTGCCCAAGTTTGGTCAATTGTTCCGTCCAACACAAGCACTACGTATCGGCATGATCTGATCATGTGATCCGGGCCAGCCCCCTACCCAATTCGTGGAGGGCCTTGTAGGCTGGAAGTGCAATCAGCCACTGGGGAACAACAGCATGTTGGAGGTCGCATCGTCTTGAAGATTGATCATTTGGTGATACAACTGGCTGACCTGAAGGTCGGGATGCAGTTCTATGATCGTTTGATGCCAATACTCGGCTTCAAAAAGCAACGAGACCATGTGTTTGGCAACGAACAGGACATATTCATCGACTTTCGTGCGGCTCGCGATGCTGAGCATTGCTATCAGCGCCATGCACCAGGGCTCAACCATCTGGGCCTCGTGGTGCCGTCATGTGCCGAACTGAGGGCTTTGCAGCAAGCGCTGGCAGACCACGACCTTGAGGTCCCGGAGATCCAGTCGTTCAGCGATGGCAAGGCGCTGTTTATCAAGGATCCAGAAGGCATGCGCATTGAAGTGGGCTGTTACCAGCAGGGACAGTCGTGACACAAACAAGGGCCTACGACACGCGTTATCCGGCGGTGGCCGACCTCAAGGACCGCGCCCGCAAGCGGCTGCCAAAATTCGCGTTCGATTACCTGGAGGCGGCAATCGACAATGAGCTTGGCAAGGCCAGAAATCGAGCCGCTCTACAGGACGTTCAGTTGATACCCCGCTATCTCCGTGATGTATCAACGGTGGATACTTCGGTCGATATCTTCGATCACAGCTATGCCATGCCCTGCGGCGTGGCCCCAGTGGGCCTTGGCAACATGATGTGGCCGGGTGCAGAGTTGGCATTGGCCGCCGCGGCCCAGAAGGCCAATGTGCCGTATGTGCTCAGTAGCTTCTCAACCACACCTATGGAGGACATTGTTAACACGGCCCCCACGGTCAGTTGGTTCCAGCTGTATGTGCCGAGGCGTCGCCAGCACATGCAACAGCTGATAAAGCGGGTGCAAGAGGCCGGATTCAGAACCTTGGTGGTCACCGTCGACGTGCCGATCGGCGCCAAACGAAACCGCGAGCTCAAGAATGGTTTGAAGTTGCCGCTAAGCCCATCAACCAGTTTGCTTTGGCAGTGCATGACGCACCCCAATTGGGCCCTTCGGTCGTTGCTTGCGGGGTGGCCAGATTTCGTCAACATTCAAGACTATCGTGATGATCCAAAGCAGCAACTGGCCGATTTCATCTCCAGCTTCGCCATGGCGGGAGTCACTGCGCAGCGGCTGCAGGAAATTCGCGGGCTTTGGCAGGGGCCGCTGGTGATCAAAGGTCTGCAACACGTCGACGATATGGCGCAGGCAATCGACATTGGCGTTGATGGCATCGTCGTCTCCAACCATGGCGGGCGCCAATTGGATGCAGCCGTGGCCTCGGCGCTGTCGCTGCAAAACGCGACCAGTGCGCTGTCTGCTGAGGTCACCTGGATGCTGGATGGCGGGATTCGTAGTGGCCTCGACGTCGTTCGCGCCCTGGCACTGGGTGCGAAGATGACCTTTTCGGGTCGGTCATTCTTCTACGGGGTGGGTGCCCTGGGCGCCAAAGGTGCCGATCAGGTCATGGCCATCTTTGCCGACGAGATTGCCCGCACATTGGGCCAGCTCGGTTGCGTCAATGCTGCTGCCATGGGTCGCGACTACATTGCTTCTACGCCTTAAGACCGGTAGCTGCGCTGGAGCAAAGCTGACAGTACTTCAGGACTATTGCAAAGCCGACAATAACTGCTATATTTCCGCGCCTCACGCCCTACTTTTGGGCTCTGGATTGACTCAAATCCCGTGTCTCGTTCGAACCGATCCGCCTCGCCGTTCGGGTTTGCCATTTCTCGCCAGCCGACCGACACCAGCTGTGGTCCGACCTGTTTGCATGCCATCTATCATCACATCGGTGATCAGCTGCCATTGCGCCAGGTCATAGACGAAACCCATGAACTGACAGCCGGCGGCGGCACGCTAAACGTTTTCCTGGCCAACCATGCATTGCGACGTGGTCACCGGGTGTCGATCTACACCTACAACCTGGATCTTTTCGACCCCAGCTGGTTCACGGCCGAAGGCGTTGATCTGGCTGAGCGATTGCGGACCCAGGCACGCATCAAGCGACACGACGAAAAGCTGCAGCTGGTCACTCGCGGCTATCTGGAGTTTCTCGAGCGCGGCGGCCAACTGAAGTTCGAGGATTTGACCAGTCAATTGTTGCACCGGTTTCTCGACCGGGGACAACCCTTGTTGACCGGTCTGAGTGCGACCTACCTGTATCGTCAGGTTCGAGAGGATGCGGCCAATAACGTAGAGGATGACGTTGCTGGATCGCCGGTAGGCCATTTCGTGGTCCTTTGTGGCTATGACCGAGAAAGCGATACCCTGCAGGTGGCCGACCCCTATCGCCACAACCCAATGGACGAGGGCCACTATTACGCCGTCAGATCCGAGCGACTGATTGGTGCCATATTACTCGGCATCGTGACTCACGATGCCAACTTGTTGGTGATTGAGTGAAACATCTTATTGTTGTTGACAACGAAGCGGACTGGGGCCAGGAGATTGCGAACACCGAGGTCGTAACGGCACGGCACTACCTGGCCAACGCTGTAGGACAGCGTGGCGGGCGCGTGTTCAACCTGTGCCGCTCTTACGCCTATCAATCCACTGGCTACTACGTGAGTTTGCTTGCAGCCGCCAGGAAGCAGCGGCCATTGCCTGATGTGATGACCATGCAGGACATCCACAGCCGCAGCTTGTGGCGCGTGGCCGGCGGTGAGTTGGACGCCGAGATCCAGCGCTCACTTCGCCGCCTCGCCAGCGAGAGTTTTGAGTTGAGTGTCTACTTCGGACGCAACCTGGCAGCCGCGCACAACCGCCTGGCACGGCAGCTGTTCAACCTGTTCCCCGCACCCTTGCTGCGCGCGAAGTTCGAACGCGCTGACGACGGCGATTGGCACCTGGTCGGGCTGCGAACCATTGCCCTGGATGACGTGTCAGCCAACCACCGCGAGTTTCTGTTCCAGGCCGCCGACCTTTACTTCGCCGGTCGTTATCGTGGTAGTCGACCGAAAAGCAGTCGCTACGACCTGGCCATTTTGGTCAATGAGCAGGAACAGCCTCCGCCGTCCAATGCAGAAGCCCTGAAACGGTTTGAGCGAGCCGCGCAAAAAGTCGGCTTTGCAGTGCAGTTCATTGACCGCGGCGACTACGGACGACTGGCCGAGTTTGACGCGCTGTTCATTCGAGAAACGACCCTGGTCAATCATCACACCTACCGGTTTGCGCGGCGAGCGGCCATCGAGGGGCTGCAAGTGATTGACGACCCTGATTCGATCCTGCGTTGTACCAACAAGGTCTTTTTGGCGGAACTGTTGAAACGTCAAAAAGTCAGTACACCACGCAGCATGATTATTCATCGTGGCAATGCCAATCGCGTAGTGGCCGAATTGGGCTTGCCCTGTGTTTTGAAACAGCCCGATGGTGCATTTTCTGCGGGCGTTATTCGGGTTGAAGATGAGGCTAGCCTAAAGGCTGGTTTGACACGTTTCTTGCGCGATTCGGATCTGGTGCTGGGTCAGAGTTTTGTACCTACGGAATTTGACTGGCGCATCGGTATTCTGGACGGTCAGCCGTTGTACGCCTGTCGCTATTACATGGCCGCCGCACACTGGCAGATTATTCAGCGTGACAACGAAGGCAACATCACCGAGGGCGATTCAGACACGGTACCGATTGATCAAGTACCGTCCAATGTGATGGAAACCGCCTTGCGCGCGGCCAGGGCAATCGGCAATGGCCTGTATGGAGTCGATCTGAAAGCTTGTGGCGATGATTGTCATGTCATTGAGGTCAATGACAACCCCACCATCGACCATGGCGTCGAAGACCTGCTACTCGGTGACCGTTTGTATGAAATCATCATGGGTACGCTCATGAAACGAGTCGAAGCCAGCAAGGAGCCTGCGTCTCGCGATCAAGTATTGGCAAGCACCGGAGAGGCATCATGACCTGGTCACTGTTCGAAGCCTATGGCATCGAAATTGAGTACATGATTGTTGCCGAACAATCGCTGGATGTTCGCGCAATTGCGGATACCTTGCTGGCCAAAGCTGCCACTGAAGGTGCCAATGAGGCCGTTTTCGGCGACATCACGTGGTGCAATGAGTTGGCAGCGCATGTGGTTGAAATGAAGACCACCTCAGTGACCACTGATCTGCCTGCCAGCGGTCGGCAGTTCGCGCAGAACGTTGCTCATGCCAACAGTCTGCTGGCCGAAATGGGTGCTTGTTTGCTGCCCTCTGGCATGCATCCATGGATGGACCCGCACACTGAACTGCGTTTGTGGCCCTCGACGTACAACGAAATCTACTCAGCCTACGACACCATATTTGGCTGCAAGGGCCATGGTTGGGCCAACCTGCAAAGCATGCACATCAACCTGCCCTTTGCCAACGATGATCAGTTTGTGCGATTGCACAGCGCCATACGTATGGTGCTGCCTCTGATCTCGGGGCTGGCCGCGTCCACGCCCTACGCAGATGGCCGCCACACGGGCATGTCGGACTACAGAATGGAGGTGTACAGAACCAACTCTCGACGCGTTCCCAGCGTCACCGGGCTGGTAGTTCCAGAGCCGGTCAGCTCGATCGAGCAGTACCACAGCAACGTGCTCGGTCGTATGTATCAGGACATTGCCCCGCTGGATACAGGCAAGGTCCTGCAGGAAGAGTGGCTGAACTCGCGTGGTGCGATTGCGCGCTTTGATCGGTCAGCTATTGAGATACGAACGGTCGATTCTCAAGAGTGTCCTGGTGCTGACCTGGCGGTTGCTGAGTTAATCATCGCGCTGGTTCGCGATCTGGTTGAACAGACCACGGTTGACCTTTCCCGGCAGCTCAACTGGTCCAGCGAAGATCTGGCCAAATTGATGCGGGCCTCGTGGCTTGCCGGCGAGCAAACCGAGGTGCATGAGCACCGTTTCCTGCGCCATCTGGGGGTGTCACGTTCGTCGGCAACGCTGGCCCAAGTGTGGGGTGACCTGGCCGAGCGGCTGATCCATAGCCAGGGCTTGAGTGATAGCTGCCAGCAGGTGGTGGAGCACATACTGACGCGAGGCACGCTGGCACGACGTTTAACCAGCCGTGCTGGTTTGGATACCAGCAAAGACAAGTTGCGCGAGACCTATCGTCAGTTGGCCGATGCGCTTGCTCACAATGCGCTGTTCGAATGATGGCGACCATCCCGGTGGTGTTGTCGTGTGAGCACGGGGGCAATCAGGTCCCGGAGCCCTATCGTGAGCTGTTTCACGGCGCCGAACCGGCGCTGAACAGCCATCGGGGCTGGGACCCAGGAGCGGCTGAGTTGACGCGAACCCTCGCCGAGAGATTGCGGTTACCGGCACACATCGCGACGACGACACGTTTGTTGGTTGATCTGAACCGGTCGCCGAACAACCCGCGCCGCTTTTCGCAGTGGACATCGCCGTTGCCAGTTGAGCAGCGCGAATTGATCATGCAACGGTTCTACACGCCATGGCGACAAGCGGTTGAACTGCAACTGAAGCAAGCTAAAGCCGCGCATGGCAAAGTGGTGCACTTGTCGATTCACAGCTTCACGCCCATTTTCAATGGCGAGGCAAGAAACTGTGATATCGGGCTGTTGTATGATCCGAAACATCATTCCGAAAAGCGCCTCGCTGGGCATCTTCGTGAATGTTTGCTGGCGGGCATGCCGACCTTGCGGGTTCGCCGCAACTATCCTTATACCGGCATTCAAGACGGCTTCATCGCCCGGCTTCGTCGCCATTGGCCAGAGCGTGAATACATAGGAATAGAGATTGAAACCAGTCAGGCGTTGTACGATAGGGATGATCGAGACTGGATGATGGTGCTGGTCGATGCCGTTGAGTCGTCGTTGGGTTCGGTCGACAGCTAATCGCCGATAGCGGCACCTTTATTTCAACCGGGAGCGTTTTCATCCAACAGTTGGCTTTGATTGCAGGCATGGTTGGCGGCCTGGTGCTGTTGGTCATTGGTGGCGAAGGACTGGTTCGCGGTGCCTTGCGCCTGTCTGAACGACTGGGCTTGTCTCGCAGTTTGATCGGCATTGTGGTCATTGGCTTCGGCACCTCAATGCCAGAGTTGGTGGTCTCCATCGAAGCGGCCATGGATGGTCTGGCAGGGATCGCTGTCGGCAACGTAGTGGGCAGCAACATCGCAAATATCTTGCTGGTTCTGGGTCTGGCTGGCCTGGTGCGGCCGCAGGTGGTATGCGAACGGGTGCTGTATCGCGACGGACTGTTCTTGATGGTCATTACCGCAGGCATGGCGGCATTATTGCTACTGGCCGATACCATTGGGCGGATCGCCAGCGGCACCATGCTAGCCGTATTCGGCGCCTTTCTGGTTTACAGCTATCGCATCGATGAGCAATTGCAACCACCCGAAGACGCTGATGCGAAACCGACCTCACGCCCCAGGCGACCGATCCTGATCCCCATCCTGATGGCGGTCGCAGGCGTAATAGGGTTGGCCTGGGGCGCCCAACTGTTCGTCGGCTCAGCCGCCGCAATTGCAACGACATGGGGCGTATCGACCACCGTGATTGGTCTTTCCATCGTCGCGGTCGGCACCTCCTTGCCAGAATTGGTGGCCAGCCTGGTCGCCGCTCGCAAAGGTGAGACCGAGCTGGCGGTCGGCAACATCATCGGCTCCAATCTGTTCAACCTGTTATTGATTCTGGGGGCGGGCGCAATGGTATCGCCGTTGTCCCTGGCCGCATTGAACGTAACCTTCGACGTCTGGGCCATGCTGATCGCCACCGTGCTGCTGCTGATTGGCCTGGCCACCGGACTTAAAGTAGACCGACGCGAAGCCGGCATCTTCGTCGCGCTCTATATCGCCTATGGCGCGCATCTGGCGATGGCCTGACGTTGAAGCGGCGGCAAGGCTCGTCGCCGGAGCGGGTGACAGGCCCCGAGTACGGACCGAGTCCGAACCCCTCGTCATTCCGGACTTGATCCGGAATCCACATCAAACCTGAACAAAGCGCTGTGTACTCTAGTACATGAGCACTTCTGAATGGTTCGATTAGTGTGCGCCCTCAGCTTGCTGAGCGGTTCTCAGAGCGTGTTAGGCGAGGCATATCGAACCTGAAAGAAGCGCAGTGTACACTCGTACATGAGCATTCTTGAATGGTTCGATTAACGAAGCATAGCGCGCTCTGAGGACCGCTCAGGGTTCCCACGCGTACCCCAATTTGATAAACAGTGTCTTGTTAAACGTAGTCAAGCTCGCCAACTCGTCATCCTGTTCGGCATAGTCCGAGTAGCCGGCGAAAAAGACGGTTCGTGGGTTGACCTTGTAGGAATAGATCAGCTGCGTGCCGAGGTTCTCGAAATCAGCGCTGAAGTCGTCGGGATCGTCGTAGAGAAACAGATCGCGTTCGATCTTGGCGTACTGTAGGGTCAAACGCAGGCGTTGTCGCAGGTTGAATTGCCAGGAGAATCGCAGGTCACTCAGGTTGGCATCGAACACGGTGCCGCCATCGCGCTTGAGCTTTTGGTTGGTGTGGCGCAGATTGGTCTGGAAATGGCGGCCGATGTTCCAATTCAGACGGGGCGAGATTTCGGTGAAGTCGCCGAGATCATCATTGGCGAAATCAATGCGTTCGCTGGCTGAGGCAAACAGTTGTAGCTCGAGGCCACTGATTGGTCGGAACCGGCCGAAGAAAAAGCCGCCGCTCTCGTCATAGACAACGTTGTTCCAAAGGCGCTCCCTGACAAACACACCGACCTCGGTGAAGCTTTGGTAGTCCGCCTCCATCCAGACATTGGCTTCCCACTCCTCTTCGACGGTTCGTCCGCTTTCGTCGCGTGCGATGTCCCAGTCACCACCGGCGCGAATTCGGCTCCACCAATGACCGTCCGTTGCATACCAGTTATACGCGTAGCCAGCGATGGCCTTTTGCACACCGACCTGGCTGACGAAGCCAAGGTCGGCACGGAAGTCTTCGCCGCGATCGTCGTAGATCAAGTAGACCTCGTTTTCGCGCGTCGAATAGTTGTATTTCAGACGCAGCACATAATCGGAAAAGCTGCCTTCGGGTTGATCGTAGTCGGCAACGATCTGGTCCGGGTATTGGGTATCGGAGCCGAGCAGCAGGAAACGCAAGGTGTGGTCCTGATTGGGTTGCCACTTTCCATCAGCCCCAAGCACGTAGTTGTGATAACCGTTGTCGCCGACCCGCACGGTTGAGATGAAGCCCAAGGTCGAGGTCTCGCCAAGGTCGCGACGGTAACGCACGGCGGCGTTGCTGCTGGATTGGTCCAGGCTTTCCAGATCGGAACCAAAAACGCCGGGGATCAACAGGTTGGTAATGGTGTCTTCGGCGACGAATGCACCAATCACGTTGGCGTCCTGTTTGCCGGTCACTCGCAGCCCAACATCTGGATCGGCGATGGTTCGGGTGTACACCAGCCGCAGGTCTGATTCGAAGAAATCGGCACCTTCCAGGAAAAACGGTCGCTTTTCCGGAAAGAACAACGCGAATGTCCTGTTTACATCCAGCTGTGCTACGTCCGCCTCGACTTGCGAGAAGTCAGGATTGACGGTGGCGTTCAGATTGAAGTTTGGCGTAAAGCCCCAGCTGATATCGCCACCAACCTCAACGCTGGTGTCTGAACTCATCGGATCTGTGGCGTTGTCCCTCGACTCCGTACCAACAGCGGTGATGGTTGGCGTGATCTCCAGGTTGCGCCCAGGGCGAGCGTCGGCCATGCCCTCATACTTCGGCAGCTGACACAGATAGCAATTGCGATTGCGATCGATCGGCGAAACGGACAGGCGTCGGCGCGTGTCACGAGGATAGAAGCGGATCAGGTCGATACCCCAGGTCTGCACATCAACCTGGTCGGGAAACTGCAAAGCCTTGTAAGGGATTTCCATTTCCACCACATAGCCGAAATCGGTAATGGTGCCGGCTGCATCCCAGATCGCATCCCAGGACTCGTCTTCGTTGCCGGTCACCTCGTTGTTGATCAAGTCCATCTGCGAGCCCAAGGGGTTGGCAAAGAACTCGAATGCGCGTCGTTCGTCATTGAACGTATCGAGCACAACACCAACGATGTCGTCTTGAAAGGCAGAGTCGCGATCGCGCAAAAACGCTCGAATTTGACTGGGGTCGGGATCTTCGGCACGAAAGGCCAGATACAGCGCTGATCCGGTTTCCATAACGCGAACTTCGGTTCGCACTGGCGCCGCAGCATTCTCAGCCGGGCGCGTCTCGTAGGTGATGTCAACCACCAGCGCCTGCTGCCACACCGCTTCATCCATCACGCCGTCGATATTGGGCGCCGTATCGACTGCCGGAATTTGTTGGGTTTGCGCATACACAGACGGACATGCCAACGCGATGGCAATCAAGACTATTTTTGTTTTTGTAAGCACTCTGGCTTCCCCTGGGGTTCGTTTTCTTGGTGCGCAATGTAGCTACTAGGACGCAGCGAATGCCATTACGGTTGCACCGCTTCACTTGTTGCCGTCACACTGTAGCCTCGACCAGGTTACCTAGAGACTGCCAAAAGTCCCATGCATGTATTGATACGTATTGCCGCAGCGCTCGCGTTGTTGCCGACCCAAGCGGCTTTGTCCAACCCCGACTGGCTGCCTTCAGAGCAGCTCAACGAACTGCCATCTCCGCAAGCATTTTTCGGTTTCGAACCTGGGTTTCGACACCTTCGACATGACCAGCTGCTGGCCTATATGAAAACACTGGCCAGTCGTAGCGACCGGGTTAGCATCAAGGATATCGGGCGAACCCACGAGGGGCGACAACTGGTGCACCTGTATATCAGCGCGCCGACCAATTTAGAGAACCTCGACCAGCTTCGCGAACAACATATGCGCGATACCCTGGAAGGCCCGCTGGTGGTCTGGCAGGGCTACAGTGTGCACGGCAACGAGGCTAGCGGTTCAAACGCCGCGCCGTGGTTTGCCTGGTATCTGGCGGCCAGCGAAGATCCTCAGGTTTTGGCCATGCTGGAGCAGACCGTAGTCATTGTCGACCCCTCGATCAATCCAGATGGTTTGGATCGGTTTGCCAGTTGGGTCAATACCAACGCCAGCGTGATTCCGAATGCCGATGGCAAGGACCGCGAGCACAACGAAACCTGGCCCGGTGGGCGCACCAATCACTACTGGTTTGATCTCAATCGAGACTGGCTGCTGCTAACACAGCCCTCATCGCGCGCCCGCGTCGCCCAGTTCCAGGCCTGGCGCCCTCACGTGCTGACCGATTTTCATGAGATGGGCAGCAACGCCACCTACTTTTTCCAGCCGGGTGTGCCGTCGCGGCGCAATCCGCTGACGCCGCAGGAAAATGAAGACCTGACCAAGCGACTGGCCACCTATCATGCCGCGGCGCTGGATGGCGTCGGCCAGCGTTACTACGCAGAGGAATCATTTGACGACTTCTACTACGGCAAAGGCTCCAGCTACCCTGATGCGCAAGGCACAATCGGCATTCTGTTCGAACAATCCAGCGCGCGGGGTCATGTACTGAACACGGACAATGGTGAACGTTCGCTGGCGACCGGTATTCGCAATCAGTTCACCACCTCAATGTCGACCTTGCAGGGTGCCTGGGACAACCGAGATCGACTTCGCCAGTATCAGGCCGACTTTCGCAACGGCGCATTCCATCGCCCGGCCGATGGAGCCTGGGTGGTGGGCGACGGCGGTGATCCCGCGCGGTTGGCGGTGCTGGTCAATGTCCTGGTGGCGCACAACATATCGGTGTACGGGCTGGAGCGTGACGTCACGGTCGATGGCGAGAAGTTTGTCGCCGGCGCAGCCGTGGTGGTACCGCGCCGGCAAGCGCAATCGATTTTGATCGAGTCGCTGTTCGAATCTCGAACCGAATTTCCTGACGCTACCTTTTATGACGTATCGACCTGGAATCTCCCGGCCAGTCACAACCTGCCCTTTGCAGCCTCTACCAGCGTTCGTGCCGGCTCCGAGCCTCTTGGTCAATGGCAACGCAGTGGCCAGGTATCCGGGCCGGATGGGGCGCCGGTGGCCTGGGCCATGCCGTGGAATCAATACCAGGCACCGCGTGCATTGGTCCGCTTGCTGGCCGCAGGCGCAACCTTGACCGTGGCCACCAAGCCGTTTACTGCCGGTCAGCCGGTGACGCGGTTCGATCGCGGAACGGTGGTGGCCCACGCTGCTGCTGACAGTGATTTGAGCGACACCATCGATTCAATTGCTCGCAGCCAGGGGATCAATTTCTTCAAGCTGCCAAGCGGATTGGCGGCCGGCGGCGTTGACCTCGGATCGCCCAGTGCACGCACCTTGAAGCCGGTCAAGCCACTGCTGATTACTGGCACCGGAGTCAGTGGCTACGAGGCAGGCGAAGTGTGGCACTTGCTTGACCAACGTGTCGGCCAGAGCCTGACGCGGGTCGCGGCACAACGCCTGCCCAGCGTGAAGCTGGAGGGCTACACCCATATATTGATGGTCAACGGCCAATACCCGATGGACTCAGCCTGGGTCGAGCCGATCTCCAAGTGGGTGCGTGGCGGCGGTACCCTGGTGGCATCGAAGTCGGCATCAACCTGGGCGGAGAAGGCGCTGCTGACGCCGGCAACTCCAGCAACACCGGCGTCGCCGCAAGCCGCGGCCCAGGCCGAAAACAAGGAGGCCAAGGCCACTGAAGGAGAGGGCGCGCCAGTGTATCGCAGCTACGCCAGCTACGATGCTGACGAGGCCAAACAGTTGGTAGCGGGAGCCGTTGTGCGCACCCAGATTGATGCCACCCACCCACTTTTGTATGGCTACCACGGCGACAGCTTGCCGGTGTTTCGCAATGGGCCCGTGCTGCTGCAGGTCGACGACAACCCCTATCAGACACCGGTTCGTTACGCTGAGCAGCCATTGCAGGCTGGCTTCATGAGTCAGGCGCGACGTGAGGAACTCAGTGGCCGCCCGGCGGTGATCGTCAACCACCTCGAGCGCGGTCGCATCATTCGCATCGCCGACAACATGAACTTCCGCGCAATCTGGCGTGGCACTGAACGCCTGTACCTCAATGCGTTATATTTCTCATCAGCCATTGATCGCACATCAGTGGACAAATGGCTGCCGGCTTCCGAATAGGACCAAAAGGGGAACACCATGAGTTACACAAAAAACCGCATGTTTCGACCGCCACGATTTGTTCTGGCCACGTTGTTGGCCTGTTGCATGCCGTGGACACTGCAGGCGCAGGACAATGCCCTCGACGCTTTCCTGCCTTACATTGGCGCCTGGGGGCCTGATCCGGAAGGCGACATGGTGAAGAACAATCCGGACCGGGCTGATGATTTCATCTTCTATCTGGCCTGGACCGACGACGATCACCGAATGCTGCATTTCTATGAAGGCGTGATTGACGGTGACATGTCAAAGCGCGTGCTCGACACCCTGGTTGCCGCCAACCCCCGCACCGGCATCATCGAATTCTTTGGCCTGCAGCGGCAGGACAATTACCTGTACAAAGGCACGTTCGAGATTGGCGATAACCGACTGACGCGTTACTACGAAGTGTGGTACCCGGAAGGCACCGAGTTTTCCAACGATGAGTACCGAAACCGCGGTTCGGTTCGCTACCGCGACCAGTGCCAATTGCTGTCATCGGTAACGCTGGCTTGCCGCACCGAAAAACAGCTCGATGGTCAGTGGTTGCCGTGGGGCGATGGTGAGCCTTACGTCATGGTACGGGTTGAAAGGTAGTCAGCGACCTCGCCGAAGTCACCGCTGAATACCACCTGTCGCTTGTTGCGTGACAGCTGGTAGGCGTACATTGGATCGTAATAGTCGCGAACCAGTTTGGTAATCCACTGGCGGTGAATTTCTGGGTCGTCGCGCTCGAATGCCTGATCCATAAGCTTGCCCAACTCGGTGTAGCGAACGCCGCCCAGGCGCTTGCGGATGCGGTCGAGGCTGGCGCGAAGCTGCTCGGCATGCAAACGCGTGCCTTCTACCTCGCCGTGCCGGTCAATCCACATCTGGCGCTCGGCGATCACGTAGTCATTGAGAACGCGCTGCACCCGGCGCGGTAGCGGGTCGTCGACAATCACCAGTGGCGACTGCGCCATTTGTGCGTGCAAGGGCGGCGGCAGATGCACGGCACCGATGGCGCGGGCCTCGTCTTCCAATACCACCGGCCCCGATCTGTTCGCCTGCTTCATCAACTCAACGGCGACCGCGTTTTCAAAGGCGATCTGCGTCGGCTGTGGGTCCAAACGACGACCAAAACCAGACCCTCGGTGGTTGGTCAGGCCCTCAAGGTCGATGCTGTTGGGCAGCGCTTCGAGCAACTCGGTCTTGCCATTGCCGGTTTTGCCGCCTACCACCAGCAAATCGTGCGCCAGCGGCAAGCGCTCGTTGCGCTCGATCAGGAACCGGCGCATGCGCCGATAGCCGCCGATGACCCTTACGATGTCCCGCCCGGTTTCTGCAATCCACTGCTGCGAAATGCGCGAGCGC
>BQJN01000027.1 GCA_021604725.1 Lysobacteraceae bacterium
GGCAGGGCGAATCTGGCTAAGCAGGTTGGGCTATCAGCCGCAGAAGCGTAGCAATAGCTACGGTTCAAGGTTGATCGCTCAAGATGCAACGCCAGATCCGTCCTGGCAGTGAAAAGGCCACGGTGGTCATTTCCGGTATGCCCGTAATTGTTCTTAAGCATATGTTTTTACTGAAGTATCTGGCGATGGGTGGCCGCCTTCATGAATAGTGCAGGCTAGGGAAGCTCTGATCAATTCGAATGCGGCTCTGCTTGACCTGAAGCGTGCAACTGCTAGGGTGAGCCACCGTCAATGCTGGGTGCCATTAAGGCACGCTGCTGGTGGCGAACGACCAGCCAGGGATGGCTGGGCCGGGGTTACATCGAGGCTCAAACGATGCGCCATGGATGGCGGCTCCAAGACCTCAGTGGTGCTTCATCGAACCGGAGTTGGCTGCCATCCGTGGCGAAGCGCAGGCGCTCCGTGGAACCACCAGCCTCGACATCCCTGTCGAGTCGTTCGTCGGAAGCGAGTGATCAAGATCACTCGCTCTGTTTCCGTCTCACCCTAAGGAAAGCCTCGATTGCGAACTGCTCTGTAGGCCAGAGCCATATTCCAATTGATCAGAGCTTCCCTAGCTGTGCAGTCTCCATACTTTCTCCAAGATCCGAACTCAAACTACACACTCCACAGAAAACTGGAGCCAAGCAGATGAAACTACACTACGCCTTGACCATGGCCGCGGCCATTTTGATCACGCAACCGGCTCAGGCGGGCCGACACCATCAACAGCATATGTTGCAACACTTGACCAGCGAGCTGAACCTCAGCGCTGAACAGGTGGAAACGGTTCGCGGCATCCTGGATGAAGCGTCAGCTGAACGCGAAGCGCACAAGCAAGCCATGCACGAGGAGATGCAAGTCTTCCATTGTGCACAACGCGAACAGACCCATGAATCGCTGTCACAAGTTCTGGACGCCGATCAGCTCGCAGCTTTGGAGCAAATGCGTGCTGAACGAGACAAGGGTGACGCACGCGGACGTCGCGGTGGCAAACACCGCATGCGTTTCGAATGCTAGCAAGCTGTGAATCGGCAGCGGCACCGCAATGGGCCGCTGCCGCCCTATAATCGGACCCATGCGACTTTTCCCCAAATTGTTTCTTGCCATGCTGGGCACCGCGGCGGCTGGTGGCATCGTCATGCTCTCGGTGGTGCACTGGCATGTCCGGTCCAGCTTTAGCGATTTCGTCGATGACCTGGATCGCGGCGCGATGCAGGCAGCGGCTGAAGTGTTGTCTGAAAAGTTTGATAACGCCAATGGGTGGGAGGCCTTGGCAGCCGACCCAAGCAGCGTGCATTGGGCGTTGCGCAAGTTGATTTCGATCAGACGAGCAGCACAAATGGCCGAACGAGGCCGAGGCCCGGGCCCTCGGCGCGGCCGACCCGATCACCCCAATCTCATGGTCTATGATCTTGAAGGCAACGCCATCGCCGGTCGTGGCCCGAAACTGAGTGACGTTGATCTGGCCGTCGCCATCGATCGTGATGGGCAGACAGTGGGATGGCTTGGACTTAGTCGGCCAGCGAGATTTGGCGAGCCAGGCGAACGGCAGTTTGTTGACCGGCAACGCGTGTTGTTTCTGATCGGCGGCAGTGTATTGGTGATCCTTGCGGCGATCGCGTCGTGGATATTGGCGCGACAATTGACGGGACCGGTTCGCCAGGTCGCCACTGGCGCATCCGAGCTCGCTGCCGGACGCTATGAGACCCGTCTGCAACGGACCACGCAAGATGAGGTCGGACAACTCACCGAAGACTTCAACAGGCTCGGGCGTGCGCTGCACCGCCATGAGGGCGCGCGCCGCCGATGGCTGGCTGAGATTGCCCATGAGCTTCGAACACCCCTGTCCGTGCTGCAAGCCGAACTTGAGGCGATCAAGGATGGCTTGCGTCGGCCCGACACGGCAGCGATTGACTCGCTATACCATGAGGCTCTGCACCTGTCTCGCCTGGTCAATGACCTGCACACGCTATCGTTGGCAGATGCCGGTGCGCTCAACTACCGATTCCAGGGCGTCGACCTTGCGGAGATCATCCATCGCGCGATCAAGTCATATCAGACAGCGTTTGATCAGAAAGGCATCGAGCTAAAGCTTGATAGTGAAAGTGAGACCAAGGCCAAGACCAGCGCCGACCCACAGCGAATCGAGCAATTGATGACCAACCTGTTGCGAAACTCTCTGCTGTATACCAATCAGGGTGGCCGAGTCCAAATCTCCTTACAGGCCAGGCAAGGCGACTGGGAAATCATTGTTGCGGACAGTGAACCAGGCGTGGCCGACCAGGACTTGCCCGTTCTTTTCGACGCGTTTCACCGGTGCGCCAACGACCAAACGCAAGGCAGCGGCTTGGGGCTTGCCATCTGCGAACGAATCGTGGCGGCTCACGGCGGCGAAATCACCGCCGACCATTCGCCCTTGGGCGGGTTGCAAGTGTCCATAAGGCTGCCCAGGTCATGATGATCTGGGTGGTCGAAGATGAGAAGAAGATTGGTGAGGTGATTCGCCAGTACCTGATTGACGCCAACTATGAGTGTCGCCTGTTCACCTCAGCCGATGGTCTGCTTCGGCAACTGGAAATTGACCCACCAGGTCTCATTGTTCTGGATCGAAAATTGCCCGGCATCGACGGCATTGATTTGTGCCGTCACATCCGGCGCCTGCGAAGTCAGATTCCAATTATCATGGTTACCGCCAGAGTTGAGGAACAAGACCGGCTCGATGGCTTGCAGGCAGGAGCGGATGACTACATCTGCAAGCCCTTCAGCCCGCGTGAGCTGGTGGCACGCGTAGCCACGGTGCTTCGGCGTGGGCCACTACAGAAGCAGACAGCCCTACATATCGATGCAGCAAACCGTGTGGCCAAAGTCCGTGAGCAAGCGCTCGATTTGACCCCGGCCGAGTTCTCTTTGCTCGCTACCTTGGCCCGATCGCCCGGACGGCCCTATTCGCGTGATCAATTGTTGTCAGCCATTCAGTCGGAGGACCGCGACGTCTCTGATCGCGCCATAGATAGCCATGTCAAAAACCTTCGCCGAAAACTTTCCGCGGTCAAACAGCCGCCATTCAAAATCGCGGCCGTTTACGGTTTGGGCTATTGCCTGAAGGCTATCGACTAGTTCTTTGCTCCCGTTCGTAGAATTCAAGCTGACCGCAAATTCCCGCGTTTAACTAGAGCGCGTCCACAGTTTACGCTTCTGGACCAGCTCGACCGTTCCACGGATGGACCGGCATTTTCAAGCCATTGAAAATAAGAACTATCATAACCGCGCTTCTGAAAGTTCGTGTCCGCGTTAGCCATGGATGGCTAATCGTGGACGACCTCTAACGAGATAGCTTCGAGAACATTTCCAGCCAAAGTCCTCCCGGCGACGTCGATTGTCACTTTTCGCGAGCGACGGATTCGAGTACCCTCGCCACTCAACAGCAACAAACTGCTCGGAGTTCACCAATGGGATTTTTACAAGGCAAACGCGCATTGATCGTCGGCGTCGCCAGCAACCGTTCGATCGCCTGGGGGATTGCCAAAGCTATGCATCGCGAAGGTGCCGAGCTGGCGTTTACCTACCAGACTGAAAAGCTGAAATCGCGCGTTGACAGTGTCGCGGAGGAATGTGAGAGTTCGATTGTCCTACCACTTGATGTAGCTGAAGATGCACAGATTGACGAGTGCTTTGCGGCCTTGTCCAAACACTGGGACGGCTTTGACATCCTTGTGCACTCGGTTGGGTTTGCGCCCCGTGACCAGATTCAGGGCAGCTTTGTCGATGCGGTCACCCGCGAGGGCTTTGCCATTGCCCATGATATATCGTCCTATTCATTTGCGGCATTGGCCAAGGCTGCACGGCCGATGATGCAGGGTCGAAATGCGTCTCTTCTGACCTTGAGTTACTTGGGTTCCGTCCGGGCAATGCCAGCGTACAATGTCATGGGACTTGCCAAAGCCAGTCTCGAGGCATGTGTACGCTATTTGGCGCACAGCCTTGGTCCAGAGAACATTCGCGTCAACGCCATTTCTGCCGGTCCGATCAAGACTTTGGCAGCTGCTGGCATATCCAAGTTTAGAAAAATGCTTGATCACGTTGAGCGAAACGCGCCGCTGCGCAGGACCATCAATACCGAAGAAGTAGGTAATGCGGCGGCCTTTCTATGCTCAGATCTGGCATCAGGTATCACCGGCGAGGTGACCTACGTCGACGCCGGATTCAATACTTTGGGTATGGGAGATCTGGAGGATTGAGGAGTCCGTTCGCCAGCATCTGCCGCTAGTAACGGCAATGGCCTTGCCTGGTCGACACGGTGAGGGGCAAAGGATAGCCCCTTTGAAACTCAGCCGCAGGGTGCCCTAGCAACGACCGGTGCGACGCCCCACGGTGAAGAATTGTCGATGAGTAATCAGCGTCATTCCTAGTATCAAGCACAGCAGTGCAGCAGCCCCCAGAGATGGGACGACTTGGGGAGGCGGCAACGGCGGTACAAAGCCAACTCTAAGTGATGGGCGCAGTGTCTGGTCCGTGAACTCACGCGAGTCAAAGCGTTTTGCAGGGCCTTTGGATATTAACAGCCAACCATAGGCCTGCGCAGGGCTGTCGAGCCAACTTTGTGCGGTATCAACCATCTCCGGCGTAGAGTTCCATGTATACAAACCCTCGCCGTCGACGAACGCGATACCATCGGGAGCTACGCGGTGGTCCCCTCCAGGAGTAGCCCAGAGCGAATCATCATAAAAACGATGCAGCCATGTCGCATCCCCTGCTTCAGCTGGAGCACCTGAGCCGCCAGAGCCGGGCGCAACTGATGCCCCTTCTCCCCATGTATTCAACAAGGGATGCAAGCTAATAGTTGCCACTCCGCCACTGGTTCGTGACATATTAAGTTGCAAGGAAACGGTCGATATCGTGGAGCCTGCAGGAATAGCACTGGCAATATCAAACGCCAAAACACCCCGACGCTCCAAACCCATGTTGCTCAGCCCGGCGAAAAGGTGCGGACCTGAGCCGTTGCTTAGAGCTCCGGAGGCATCCTCATACAGTGTGTTGTCAACAACGGGCTCAATTACTATGGTCTCGGCTGAGGCCATATAAGGGAACACACCCAAGAACCCGACAAGCGCCGTGCGCCAGCAACAACCCAATACACGTCTTGCAATCATCTCTAGAGGTTGTCTTCTATGACAACAATCTCAGCAGATTGTCGCAGAGCTTCAATAAAGGCCTGTCCTTCCTCGGCAGCCTTCATCTGCGAAATTCGGGTGCGAAGCGTTTCAATCTCAGCCTGCGCCAGCAGGTCGACGTTGCCATCGACGATTTCTCGCAGGACAACAACTGCAGAGTCGTCATTGCTGCTCTCAACTACTGTCGGCGTATCAATCAGCGCTGGGCCCAGTTCGAATACTCGGGTGACCAGAGTGTAGGGCACTGAGGCGCCGCGGCGTCCGACCAACTCAGAGTTGGCTACCGTATAGCCTTCAGCAGCCGCAACTTGCTCAAGGACTTCACCAGCCTGAACGCGCTCAACCATCGATTGTGCCCGCTCCTCAGCCAGTGACTTTTTGGTTTCAGCTTCCAAGGCAGCGACAATCTCTTCTCTAACCTCGTCCAGAGGTTTCTTGGCTGCCGGCTGGTGTTCGGAAACACGCAGGAATATGGCATGGTTTGGCGTCAGGTTAACGGCGTCACTGATCGACCCCTCAAGCAATACAAGGTCCGAAAATGCCGCTTCGATGACGGCACGGTCTGCAGCGACACCCTCACCACCGGACTGATCAAACGGGCCCGCGAATTTGATTTCCAGATCAAGGTCCTCGGCCACAGGTGCAAGTGACGTTGAGTCCTCATAAACCAGGTCGGTAGCTCGTGATGTCTGCTCGACGAACAGGCGCTCGGCATCAGCTTCCCTGAGATCGGCCAGGATTTCCTCTCTGACTTCTTCGTAGGATTTGCCGTGCTCTTCCTCAATCGCAGTCAACTTGATGACGTGAACACCGAAGGCTGTCTCTACCGGGTCGGAGATTGAGTCGGCCTCCATCGCGTACAGCGCTTCTTCAAATGCTTCAACCATCATGCCTCGCTCGACCCAGCCGAGGTCACCACCAAAGTCGGACGATCCCGGGTCTGTGGAATGTTCCTTGGCCAGCTCAGCAAAATCCGCGCCACCGCGTGCCTGCTCAGCCAGGTCGGCGGCTTGCGCCAGTACCGCTTGACGAGTCTCTTCGTCAGCATCGGACGGCAACTCCAACAGGATATGTGCCGCTGACCGTCGTTCCGGGACAATGAATCGACCTTTCTGATCTTCATAACGAAGTTTCAGGGTGTCCTCGTCGAATTCGATGCCTTTGGCAATTTCCTTGGCATCGATCTCAATATACTGAATGGTCACCTGCTCCGGTTCGGAGTAACGGTCGCCGTTTTCTTCGTAGTAGTCCAATATTTGCTGTTCATCAATCGCTACTTGATCGGCCATGCTCTCAGCGCTGACCAGAACATAGTCGAAACGCCGTTGTTGTCCTTCCAACGCAGCCACATGCGCGATCTCGGCATCGGTAACCAACGCCGTCTGACTGATTGCATCGGGAAATTGCGTGTTGATCAAATCACGGCGCATCAGGCTCTGAAATTCATCGACGGTCATGAACTGAGCAGACAGTAGTTGCTGGTAGACGTCGGCGTTAAAGACTCCATCCACCTGGAACGCTTCGATTTCGCGAATTTGCGTCGCAAGTTTAGTGTCAGGAACAGTCATGCCGCCCTGCTGCGACGCCTGCCACAACACCTCTGATCGCACCATGTCATCGAGGACCTGACGCTTGATCACCGGCTGATCAAAAAAGCGCGGGTCAAAACTGTCTCCCATCTGCGCAGCCATTCGCTGTCTGTAGTTGGAAAACTGGCGTCGGTAATCGCTATCTGAAATCTCTTCGCCATTTACCGTAGCAACGAAGGTGACTACCTGCGCCTGGAAGTAGCTGTTGACTCCGAAAAAGGCGAATGGAATACAAAGGAGGATTATGACGAACCCGGCAATCCAGCCACTGGATTTTTCGCGAATTTTTTGCAGCATGATCTAGCCTGATATCTTGTGGATCCACGAGACCGCTTAAAGCCTCGCTTTGCAGAATGTCTGGGCCATTGGCTTCCCGGCGGCCCGACGCGCCAAACAGGTCGTGAGTGACTGTCTAGCAGTTGTTTGAAACCTGGTGCTTCAGTCTAACGTCGTTCTGCGACGCAAAACCGGATGACGCAATCCCTAAAAAACAAAGGGCGCCCTGTAGGCGCCCTTTGCTGTTTGTTGGCGGAGTGGACGGGACTCGAACCCGCGACCCCCGGCGTGACAGGCCGGTATTCTAACCAACTGAACTACCACTCCTTTCAAACGTGGTGGGTGCTGAGGGGATCGAACCCCCGACCCTCGCCTTGTAAGGGCGATGCTCTCCCAGCTGAGCTAAGCACCCGAAGGGCGCGCTAGTTTACGGCATCTTTCAGCGCTTTGCCAGCCTTAAATGAAGGAACATTTGCGGCAGCAATATTGATCGTCTCACCGGTGCGCGGGTTGCGACCTGTGCGAGCGTCACGACGCTTAACATTGAACGTACCAAAGCCGACCAGAGCAACCGAGTTGCCGTCTTTCATCGCGCCAGTGATGGTATCGATCAATGCGTCTACCGCACGTCCGGCGTCAGCTTTGCTGAGTCCTGCCTGGTCCGCAACGGCGGCTAAAAGTTCTGATTTGTTCATGCTTGAGTATCCCTCGCTATTCGAACAATGGTGTACCCGACCACGAGGGCCGGCTTATGAATTCTTCAATACGATTCTACTAGGCAGTTGCCTAATGAATTGGGCAATTGCGTCACACGTTCAAGGACCAGACCTCCTTGGCCTGTGGTCGGTGAAGTGGGCGCTGCAAAGGCCTACTGCATTGACAGTGGCGACTTTATACCAGCCCTCGTGAGGCAGCGCAACAAACCTGTTCCCATGCAGGCAAATTAGTTGCATCAAAGCGCGATTATGCATCGAAATCGGGCTCCAATCGTCTTTTTCGCCACCGAAGTATACAGCTTTACAATAAAACTATATTCTCTAATGTGCTCGAACCGCCTCATTTTCCGGGTCGTCCTTGGCCGCCTTGGATGGTGCTTCCGCCCCCTCCTTCAACGGTACGGGTTGACTGACCAAGGCCACATCCAGAACTTCATCTATCCAGGTGGCGCAAACGATCTTGAGGTTTTTGCGCACGTTGGCCGGAATATCCTCCAGGTCTTTTCGGTTTTCCTCTGGAATGACCACCGTGTTGATGCCACCCCGGTGAGCTGCCAATAATTTCTCTTTGAGTCCGCCGATGGGCAATACCCGGCCGCGCAACGTGATCTCACCAGTCATAGCCACACCTGACTTGACCGGTATGCCGGTCAACGTCGATACCACGGCCGTACACATGCCTACACCGGCACTGGGACCATCTTTTGGCGTGGCCCCTTCCGGCACGTGAATATGCACGTCTCGGGTCGCCAGGAAATCGGTGTCTATGCCGAGACTTGGGGCACGGTTGCGCACCACCGTCATCGCCGCATGAATGGACTCCTGCATAACTTCGCCGAGCTGACCGGTCTGCATCAATTTGCCTTTGCCCTTGAGCACGGTGGCCTCAATGCTTAACAGCTCGCCGCCGACTTCGGTCCAGGCCAGCCCTGTGACCAAACCGACTTCGTCTTTCTCCTCAGCCAGACCATACGAGTGCTGTCTGACACCCAGGAATTTAGCCAGGTTTCTAGCCGTAACGTGCACCGACTTCTGCTTTTTATTCAGAATCAGTTGCTTGACCACCTTTCGGCAGATCTTTGAGATTTCTCGTTCAAGGTTCCTGACACCCGCCTCGCGCGTGTAGTAACGGACGATATCAATTAGCGCCGCATCGGAAATTTTCAGCTCGCCATCGCGTAGCCCAGCTGCCTCAATTTGCTTCGGCACCAGGTATCGAACGGCGATACTGAGTTTCTCATCCTCGGTGTAACCCGGGATTCGAATCACCTCCATTCGGTCAAGCAACGGACCAGGAATGTTCAGCGAATTGGCCGTGGCCACAAACATCACCTCGGACAGGTCCAAATCGACCTCAAGGTAATGGTCATTGAATGCGTGATTTTGCTCTGGGTCCAAAACCTCCAGGAGTGCCGAGGACGGATCGCCGCGAAAATCCATAGACATCTTGTCCAGCTCGTCGAGCATAAACAATGGATTACGACTTTCGGTCTTGCTTAGGTTTTGTACGATTCGTCCCGGCATGGAGCCAATATAGGTGCGACGGTGGCCGCGAATTTCTGCTTCATCACGAACGCCACCCAAGGACATGCGCGAGAATTTGCGGTTCGTGGCTCTGGCAATTGACCGTCCCAGCGAGGTCTTGCCAACTCCGGGTGGGCCAACCAGGCACAGGATCGGCCCTTTCAGTTTCTTTACTCGTTGCTGCACCGCGAGATACTCAAGGATCCTCTCCTTGACCTTCTCCAGTCCGTAGTGATCCTCTTCAAGAACCGCTTCGGCTTTGGCCAGATCACGACGTGTTCGCGTTCGTTTGCTCCACGGCACACCAACCAGCCAATCGATATAGTTTCGTACAACGGTCGCTTCTGCTGACATCGGTGACATCAGCTTCAGTTTGTTGAGCTCGCTTTTGGCCTTGATCTCGGCCTCTTCCGGCATTCCGGCATCGGCAATTTTTTGCGTCAGTTCCTCGAGCTCATTGGGCACGTCTTCAAGTTCGCCCAACTCTTTCTGAATAGCTTTCATTTGCTCATTCAGATAGTACTCGCGCTGGCTCTTCTCCATCTGGTTCTTGACGCGGCCACGGATCTTTTTCTCGATCTGCAAAACTTCAATTTCGCCTTCGACCAGGCCGATCAGCGCCTCCAGGCGCTTGCCGACATCGCCGAGCTCCAGCAGACCCTGCTTGTCTTCAACCTTGATCGAAAGGTGAGCTGCGATGGTGTCCGCCAAACGCCCTGGGTCGTCAACGCTGGACAGCGAGGTGAGCAACTCCGGCGGTACTTTGCGATTGAGCTTGACGAACTGTTCGAAAAGCGACATCAACGAGCGAGCCGTCACCTCCAGCTCGCGTGTTTCCAGAGCACTGTCAACCGACAGCGTTTCGACACGACCAATGAAGAATCCGTCGTCTTCGATCACCTCGGTCAACTTGGCACGCTCGCTGCCTTCGACCAATACCTTGATGGTGCCGTCGGGGAGCTTCAGCAGCTGCAATACAGTCGCCACGGTGCCGACCTGATAGAGCTCCTCAATCGAGGGTTCATCGATCTCCGCACCTTTTTGTGCCACCAGCATGATTCGTTTGTCGTCGGCCATTGCACGCTCCAATGCACGCATCGAGCGATCTCGACCGACAAACAGAGGAATGACCATATCCGGATACACCACGACATCGCGAAGTGGCAAGACCGGCATGAACTGTGCGGGTGTTTTACTCATTATTGAACTGATGACCTCCGGAAACCTCGACTACGAGGCGTCCTGTAAGTGACTAAGCCGACTAGTGCTGCGGCTGGGCGGAGAAAATTACCGCCGACGGGCCAGATTTAGGGGCGAGTGGCGAGGGTTTCAATCGCAGGCGTCGATTTAGGCTGGGCCGATCGCCGGTCACACCGGCAACGGCATCTATTCGGCGGCGCGAGATTTGGCCGAACCCTCATAAATGATGTACGGCTCCGCAGAACCCTCGATCACTGCTTCGTCAATCACCACCTTGCTGACATTTTCCTGAGACGGAATGTCATACATGGAGTTGAGCAGAACCTGCTCGAGAATCGTCCGCAGGCCACGAGCGCCCGTCTTGCGATGCATCGCTTTGCGGGCAACTGCACGCAAGGCATCCTCTCGGAACTCCAACTCGCAGTCTTCCATGGCATAAAGATGCGCGTATTGCTTGGTAATGGCGTTCTTTGGCTCGGTAAGAATCTGCACCAGGGCATCTTCATCGAGCTCTTCCAAAGTAGCCAGCACCGGCAGTCGCCCGACGAATTCAGGAATCAAACCGTATTTGACCAGGTCAGCCGGCTCAACATCGGCCAGAAGCTCTCCGAGTCGGTCTCGCAGTTCTTTGCTGGCGACCTCCGCAGAAAATCCAATACCGGTAGAGTCGGAGCGGTCTTGGATCACTTTTTCCAATCCGGCGAAGGCGCCGCCACAAATGAACAGGATGTTGCGTGTATCGACTTGCAAAAATTCCTGCTGTGGGTGCTTTCGACCGCCCTGAGGTGGCACAGATGCAATTGTGCCCTCAATCAGCTTGAGTAACGCTTGCTGTACACCTTCGCCCGATACGTCTCGGGTAATCGATGGGTTTTCTGCTTTGCGCGACACTTTGTCAATTTCATCAATGTAGACGATACCGGTCTGTGCCTTGTCTACATCGTAGTCGCATTTTTGCAGCAGCTTTTGAATGATGTTTTCAACATCTTCACCGACGTAACCAGCCTCAGTCAGGGTGGTTGCATCAGCGATTGTAAACGGTACATTGAGCATCCGCGCCAAGGTCTCAGCCAGCAACGTCTTGCCCGAGCCAGTTGGGCCGATCAGCAAAATGTTGCTCTTCGCCAACTCGACTTCGTCATTTTTCTCTTGCGAACGCAGGCGCTTGTAGTGGTTATAAACCGCCACAGCCAGCACTCGTTTCGCTCGATCCTGCCCGATAACGTAGTCATCAAGGAAAGCGGAAATCTCACGAGGATTGGGCAGATCGGTTCGTCCGTTGCCTTCCTTGTCTTCAAGCTCTTCGCGAATGATGTCGTTGCAAAGCTCAACACACTCATCGCAAATGAAGACACTGGGGCCTGCAATCAGCTTGCGAACTTCATGCTGACTCTTGCCACAAAAGGAACAGTAGAGAATTTTCCCGGATTCGCTCTTTGATTTACTGCTATCGCTCATGGGTTGTTTACTTGTGCTCCAACACGCGGAGTAAATGATAATGCGGCGTGATGCTGCATTGTTCAACCACAGTTTACCTCACCAAGTGGGTATCGGCGATGCAAATTACAGTTGTTTGCAAGGCCGGCACCTCACAGGTAACCGTCCTTGAGGTGACTTGGCTTAACCGCGCCGGCTAATAACTTCGTCGATCAGCCCATACTTTCGAGCCGACTCGGCATCCATAAAGTGGTCTCGATCGGTATCTTTGCTGATCGTCTCCAGTGCCTGACCGGTATGGACCGAGAGGATATTATTCAACCGCTCCCGCATGCTCAGAATCTCGCGAGCGTGGATATCAATATCCGAAGCCTGACCCTGGAAGCCACCTAGAGGCTGATGAATCATCACCCGGGAATGCGGCAAACAATAGCGTTTTCCGGAGGCACCCGCTGACAATAGCAAAGCCCCCATACTGGCGGCCTGGCCGATGCACATGGTGCTGACATCTGGCTTGACGAATTGCATGGTGTCGTAAATCGCCATGCCAGCTGTAACCACCCCGCCTGGGCTGTTGATGTACAGATGGATGTCCTTGTCCGGGTTCTCCGACTCCAGGAACAGCATTTGCGCGACAATAACATTGGCCGAGTAATCATCAACCTGGCCGCAGAGAAATATCACCCGCTCCTTAAGCAAACGGGAGTAGATGTCGTACGACCGCTCGCCACGCGAGGTCTGCTCAACCACGACCGGGATCAGGTTCAATGCTTTCTCATTCATCAACTATTGCCTCTGTTTGTGCCCACAAGTCTGAACTGTGCGGGCCAACGGGTCATTCTTGACCGATTGGGTAACCAATCTCAAGCATAGCAGTTGGCGGGTCGCGAAAGTTGGTAATCGCGACTGCGCCTGGCTGCGTCTTAGGCCTGGTTCGCGGTGGCCTCAGCCATTACTTCAGAGAACGACATCGACTTGTCGGTGGTCTTGGCATTCTTGATAATCCACTCAACCACCTGCTCTTCAAGCACTCGTGACTGAACCGACGACAGGTACTGTTCATTCTCATAGTAGGCAGCAACGATTTCCCGCGGGTTTTCGTAGGTGGCTGCAATCGAGTTGATCTCGTCTCGGACCCGACCCTGATCGGTCTCAATACCATTTTGGCGAGCCAGTTCAACCAGCAAAATACCAGCCGCGACGCGTTCGCGGGCCTTTTCAGCAAACTCTTCAACTGCCGGCTCGGCAACGTTCTCGGCTCCAGCCTGGCGAGCGTTGTTGATTGCCTGCTGTCGCATTGCTTCGGCTTCGCGGTCAATCATTGATTGCGGCAATTCGATATCGCCATGGGCGGCGACCAGGCTATCGACCACTTCAATACGTGACCGCGCTGACAGAGCGTTGCGAAGTTCGCGACCAAGGTTCTGCGAAACATCACGCTTTAAAGCATCAACGCCACCGTCGATACCGAAGCTTTCAGCGAAAGCGTCGTCAACGTTAGGCACGATCGGCTCCTGAACCTTGCTGATCTTGATGGATGTCTTGCCGGACTTGCCAGCGACATCAGATTCGGGGAAGTCTTCCGGGAACGCCAACTCGACTTCTTTCTCGTCGTCGACGTTGACACCAACCAAAGCGGACTCCAGCGCCTCGAAAACCACACCAGAACCCAAAATGGTGCCAGATCGATGCTCGCCTTCAGCCGGGATTCGGCCATCGGCTGAGTCCACGGCAAATTCAAACAACACCAGGTCACCTTCCTGTGACGCGCGCTCGGTATCACGCCATGAGCGACGCTGCATGCGAAGTGTATTGAGCATGTCTTCGACATCGTCATCGCCCACCTCAGAGACCACATTGGTCACTTCCAGGCCGGAGACGTCAATCGAATCCAGTTGCGGGTAAACTTCGAAATTGGCAACGAACTGTAGCTTGCCCTCATCCACCTCTTCCGGTGCGTCAACCTCAGGCATGCCCGCCAGGCGAATCTCTTCCTTTTCCAAGGCCTCACGAAGACTCTCCTGCATCACCTCGCCGGTAACTTCGCGCCGAACCTGAGCACCGAAGCGCTGTTCGATCACTCGCGGTGGTACTTTGCCTGGCCGAAAGCCCTTCAGGTGCACTTCCCGACCCAACTCGCGCAGTCGCGCACTGACCTTGTCGTTGACCGAATCAACTGGAACCTGGACCGTCATGCGACGCGAAAGGGCACCCGTGCTTTCTACCGAAACTTCCATCAAACTCTCCGAGACTAATCCAACGGCCACCATTTGACGACCGACCTAAACTCACCCTGCGAAGCCACATGGCATCGCATTCATATTCAACCACCCACGATCACGATCGTGGACATGCACCAAAAAAGCGCACCTCATCGCGGTACACGGATGTACCGCCGGCAGCCTTCGCTGCCGTGAGCAACCGATTCACTTGTTATTCGGTTGCGACTGCGAGTGGCGGCAGGATGCCACATCTCGCAGATGCACAGCCAACCATCCATCACAGCACCATCACTTCAAACCGCTACGGCACACCAAACAACGCACCGTTCGCGGTACACGGATGTACCGCCGGCAGCCTTCGCTGCCGTGAGCAACCGGTTCACTTGTTATCCGGTTGCGACTGCGAGTGGCGGCAGGATGCCACATCTCGCAGATAACCATGGTGCGAAAGGAGAGACTCGAACTCTCACGGGTTACCCCACTGGCACCTAAAGCCAGCGCGTCTACCAATTCCGCCACTTTCGCATATCATTCGGGGAAACTGCGCGACCGCGCTCTCGGCCAGCCGACGCCGCCTCACCACCGCGACAATGTCGCGTTGCTTCGCGGTACACGGATGTACCGCCGGCAGCTTTCGCTGCCGTGAGCAACCGATTCACTTGTTATTCGGTTGCGACTGCGAGTGGCGGCAGGATGCCACATCTCGCAGATAAATATGGGGTGAGCGAGGGGTCTCGAACCCCCGACCTCCGAAGCCACAATCCGGTGCTCTAACCAACTGAGCTACGCCCACCACTGTTCACTTCCGTCGCTGTGCGACCCGCCCGCTTATAAACGGGACGGCGATTTTACCGCCTTCAAGGCGATACTTCGAGCGAAAAATGTCCCAAATGTGCCAATTTGGCCAACCGGGACCCCGGTGCACGGATGCACCTGCATTCGAACGGCACGCTCGAATGAGAGGAACCGGTTCACTTCGTTATCCGGTTCCGTGCCGCGCAGCAGCGATAGGAATCCTGTCGCGCGGCCAAAAACAATGTGCCAATTTGGGCCCGACCGGGACCAAATTGGCGCGCCCGGCAGGACTCGAACCTGCAACCCTCGGCTTAGAAGGCCGATGCTCTATCCAGTTGAGCTACGGGCGCACAGCCTCTTGGCAACTTTCTCGTCCAACCCTACCACCCGCGCATTTCATGCGGGGGATAGTCGGTTCTAAGGTTCGGCCATCGTAGCCTCACCAAGAACCCCAGCCTCAAGCGTCCTGCTTTCGGCGCTCACAGGGCAAAAGCTCCATTAAGTCGCTTCCGCCGAGAACCTGCTCGCCCAGTTGAGCTACGGGCGCACAGCCTCTTGGCAACTTTCTCGTCCAACCCTACCACCCGCGCATTCATGCGGGGGATAGTCGGTTCTAAGGTTCGGCCATCGTAGCCTCACCAAGAACCCCAGCCTCAAGCGTCCTGCTTTCGGCGCTCACAGGGCAAAAGCTCCATTAAGTCGCTTCCGCCGACGACCTGCTCGCCCAGTTGAGACCAGCGAACAGGCAAAAAATGGTCGGGGTGGAGGGATTCGAACCCCCGACATCCTGCTCCCAAAGCAGGCGCGCTACCAGACTGCGCTACACCCCGATGGTGTCCACTTTTCCGCGCCGCTTGACGCAGCCGACGAATGGTACGGATACATCACTCGTCCGTCAACCGTTTCCCCTCAATTTCAAACACCTAACAAAACAATTGATTTCTTGTTTGATCGGCATCATATTAATTTCAGAAATTTCTGAAATTAAGTAAATTGATGATGACACCCTTGATTGAGAAGTTTGTGCTGCACTTCGGTGAGATGGGCAGTCGATGGGGAATCAACAGAACGGTAGGCCAGATGTATGCCCTGCTGTACGTGAGCCCCGAACCGCTGAATGCGGATGATCTGGTCCGTGAGCTGCATATCTCGCGTTCCAACGTCAGCATGGGCTTGAAGGAACTTCAGGGTTGGCGGCTGTTGAAGCGTGCTTCTCGCACTGGCGATCGTCGCGACTATTTCACGGCGCCTGATGACGTCTGGGAGATATTTAATGTTCTGGCCGAGGAAAGACAGCGACGCGAAATTGACCCAACGCTATCAATGTTGAGGGAGGCATTGATGGAATCGGTTGGCAGCGATGTTGATCGACACGCACAGTCAAGAATGCGACAGATGCATGACCTGATTGACGAAATCACCACTTGGTTTGGCGAGATTCGTCAACTCTCGCCCAGCACACTTCGACGCCTGATGAAGATGGGCACCAAAATCAAATCCGTATTGAGGAAACTCTGATGGACGACCCCTTACTCCTTTCTCGCATTCAGTTTGCCGCCAATATCAGCTTTCATATCCTGTTCCCTACCATCAATATCGCGCTGGCGTGGCTGCTGGCCTGGTTCAAAATACGTTCACACTATAGTCACGACCAGGCCTGGATTGATAGCTATCGGTTTTGCGTCAAGATCTTCGCAGTCACCTTTGCCCTCGGCGTGGTCAGCGGTATTACCATGTCATTCCAGTTTGGCACCAACTGGCCGGGCTTTATGACCACCGTAGATACAATTGCCGGGCCATTGCTGGCTGGCGAGGTGTTGACTGCATTTTTTCTTGAAGCCGGTTTTCTAGGCATCATGCTGTTCGGCCGGCGGCGAGTATCCAATACAGTGCATACAGCCGCCACTATTTTGGTCGCGGTCGGCACTACGCTTTCAGCCTTTTGGATCCTGGCTCTGAACTCCTGGATGCATACACCAGATGGCTATGTGCTCGAGGCGGGGAAAATCATCGCGGACGATTGGTGGTCAATCATTTTTAATCCATCCATGCCGTACCGATTTACCCACATGCTGCTGGCATCAGGATTGACCACAGCCTTCTTCGTCGCTGGACTGGCTGCATACCGAGTGTTGCGCGGAGATAATTCTGAATCTAATGCATTGGCGCTGCGTACAGCAATTACGCTTGCCGCCGTACTCATTCCGGTGCAGATATTCGTGGGCGACCAGCACGGACTGAACACCTTGGAGCACCAACCGGCAAAAATCGCTGCCATGGAAGCGACCTGGCATCGCGAGAGTGCGGCACCACTGGTCTTGTTTGCATTGCCAGATGAGCAAGCTCGTGTCAATCGTTACGAAATTTCTATCCCGTACGGTGCCAGCCTGATCCTCACCCATGATCCCCATGGTGAGCTGCCCGGCCTTGAGGAGTTCAATGGCGATCACCCACCGGTAACCCCAGTATTCTTTGCCTTTCGTACAATGGTGGGATGTGGCGTGTTGATGTTGCTTATCGCCTGGTGGTGCAAGTTTTCATTGTGGAAAGGCCGAAAACTCACCCTGGCCCAGTTGCGCATACTGGTGGCGACCACTTTCATTGGCTGGATAGCAACGCTCGCTGGTTGGTACGTGACCGAGATCGGCCGCCAACCCTGGCTGGTGCACGGCCTGTTGAGAACCGAACAAGCCGTGACGACCACTCCGGCCGCGCACATTGGCCTGTCCCTTGGCTTGTATTTGGCAATCTACGTTGGCCTGGTACTGGCCTACGTTTCAGTGGTGTTTTTGATGGCCAGGCGTGCTGCTTATGGTGATCGCCGAAGAGAGGCCGATCGCTTGGACAACCCATTTCGCCACCCACAACAGGAGGTAAGCTAATGGAAACGTCACTGCCACTGATTTTCATGGGTTTGATGGGCCTGGCCATGTTGCTCTATGTGGTCTTGGACGGCTTTGACCTCGGCGTCGGCGCCCTGCTTGGCATTGCTGATGATGCCGACAAGGACACCATGATTGCCTCTATCGGCCCATTTTGGGACGCCAATGAGACCTGGCTTGTGCTAGGTGTCGGCTTGCTACTGGTTGCCTTCCCGGCGGCGCATGGCCTGATTCTGGGTTCACTCTATTTGCCTGTTCTGTTCATGCTGATTGGACTGATCTTGCGCGGCGTGGCATTTGACTTTCGCGTAAAGGCACGCGTCCGTTTCAAGCACCTTTGGGATCGTGTATTTACTGCCGGCTCCGTACTCGCTGGTTTTTCGCAAGGCTATATGCTGGGCTTGTACATCACAGGGTTTCGCAATACGCCATTGGATCACCTGTTCGCCATCGTTACCGGTGCCTGTCTGGTTTTTGGCTACGCCTTTTTGGGCTGCGGATGGCTTCTCATCAAGACCAGTGGACGTTTGCAGCGAGACGCCATTGCCTGGGCCGGTACATGCCTGTTGATGACGGCGGTGGGCGTGGTTGCCATCTCGGCGTTAACGCCACTGGTCAGCGAATGGGTCCGAGACCGCTGGTTCACCATGCCTGGCATGTTGGCGCTGATGATCATTCCTTTGGTCACCACTGCTCTGTTCGTCGCGGCGCGCCTGTCCTTGTCCAGCCTGAGAAAGGACCCCGCTCGGGGCGCCTGGATTCCATTTGCCTGCGCAGTAGGGATTTTCGTTTTGTCCTTTGTCGGTCTGGCCTACAGCCTTTACCCTTACATTGTGGTGGACAAACTCACCGTCTGGGATGCTGCAACAAGCACACCAACACTAAAGATCATCGGTGTTGGCGCTGCCATCACCTTGCCGGTGATTGTTGGCTATACCATCTTCGCCTATCGCGTCTTCTGGGGCAAAGCAAAGGCATTGAGTTACGATTGAGCAAGATCCATTACCCATGCAATCTACAAACGAGCAGCTGAGCATGCATCGGTGTGCAAACGTTACATTTGCAGCGCAATCAACGTTGCCGCAAGCTGCGGTTCCTGACAGAATCAGTGCACGATTCAGGGGTACACAGATTTAATGGCAAACGAAAAACCGGTGCCAGACAGCAAATTACTGGCCAAACTGCACCCATTGGACACGATCGCCGCGGAACACCTGGCGACGTTGGTAGAGCATTGTGAAACGGTCACATTGAAACTCGGCGAGGTGGTCTTCGAGGCGGGCGATGCCACCCCGGTGTTGTTTTATGTTCTAGAGGGCGAGCTCAAGTGCATTCACCCCACCCGTTCAGATTTTTCCATAGCGTCCGGGTCAGATGCAGCACTGCGACCAGTAAGCAACCTGATTCCAAGGCAATTCACGGCACGAATTGCCTCCGAGACCGCCACCATTATGACCATCGACCGCGAGGTGGTTGAGAAAGCACAGGCTTGGAGTCAGATGGCAGAAACTGACAGCAACGCGGCAGTAGAGGTCACCGACCTGTCTGGTGGCTCGGAAACCACACGTGAATGGATGTTTGGCCTGTTACAGTCGCCGATTTTCAAGGAACTACCGACAACCAGCATCGAGCAGTTTTTTGCCCGTATCGAACGGGTCGATGCCAAAGCCGATGACGTGATCATCAAACAAGGCGAGGCAGGCGACTATTACTACATGCTTGCTCATGGCGTAGCAGAAGTGCTGCGCAAGGTCGGGCCAACGCAATTGCCTATTGCGGAACTGGAATGTGGGGATGCCTTCGGTGAGGAAGCGCTGATTGCAGGGACCCCGAGAAACGCCAGCGTCCGCATGAAGACAGACGGCACGCTGATGCGTTTGTCAGCCGAAGATTTCAAAGGGCTTCTGGAGCACCCACTGGTACGCTGGGTAACACCGAAGGAAGCCGCTGCCGCTGCCAAGTCGGGTGCACAATTGCTGGACGTTCGAACCGAGCGCGAACATGGCGTCAAATGCATACGTGGCTCCATGAACATACCGCTCTACAAACTTAGAAAGCACTCAGACACACTGGACCGCAACGCCGAGTACATCGTCTATTGTGATACCGGTGCACGAAGCTCAGCCGCCGCCTTTCTGCTCGGCGAACGCGGATTTAAATCTGCCGCCATCCAGGGCGGGTTATCGGCAATGCTTCGATAGGGCGGGCAACGCCCGCCGTAAGGCAATATGAACAGTGAGATCAGGAGACGAGCATCGCCCGCTTTTTTTCCTTTGAATTCAACGGCTGCAGTCGCAGCCCTCACCGGCCCTCTTTGCCTCCTAGTGATCATTTCTTTGTAGCTCGCGCGCCTGTCAAGAGGGCCAGTGAGGCGAGCACTGCTCGCTTGCGAAGATGGATTCCTGGTCAAGCCAGGAATGACGGAAAGGGCCAACGTTGGATTGGTATCGATCGCTCTCGTTTTTAAAGATCGATTCCGGGTCAAGCCCGGAATGACGGGTGTAGTGGGGTCTGCCAGACCTGATGAAGACAAGCAATCGTCCCAAAAAACGTCATCCCGGGCCTGGACCCGGGATCCAGAAGCGCGTAGCGCAGGAATCGAGCGGACTTTGTCGGCCCTCAAGAAAATAACGCTCGCAGCCTCAAGTAAGCTTTGATCAACCGCTATTGGAAAACTCCGACAGTGGCACCTGATCTGGATGCAGCTCGTTAAGTGGAATGGATATACCGTTTTGCGCGACCACCCGGGCATGGAAGCGCCGCAGCAACCTTGGCTCAACAACGCCGCAGGAGTGCGCGATCACGCCTACCGCCTTGTGCATATTCTTGGCGTAATGTGCCACACGTTTGGCCTTGTCCTCTGGCACCAAACCGCGTTGCAGCTCCTTGTCGTGGGTAGTGATTCCGGTGGGACAGGTGTTCTTGTTGCACTGCAGCGCCTGAATACAGCCCAGCGCAAACATGAAGCCGCGAGCACTGACAACGAAATCTGCGCCAACGCACAAAGCCCAGGCCACCTCGGTTGGGGTAACGCGCTTGCCAGAGCAAATCACCCGAATACGGTCACGCACACCATATTTGGTCAATATATCGATGACCATGGGCAGCGACTCGCGAAGCGGCAAGCCCATGTCATCCATCAACGGCTGCGGTGCGGCACCAGTGCCCCCATCCGCGCTATCGACGGTGATGAAGTCCGGCGCGCTATCGAGGCCACGTTTTTGGATCTCCTTGCAAAGCTCCTCAACCCAACCGTAGGCCCCTAACACCGCCTTAAACCCGGTCGGCTTGCCGGTGACATCTCGAATACGGTTGATCATATCCAGCAAGTCGCCCACCGAGTTGATATCGGGGTGCCGATTCGGGCTGATTGAATCCTGGCCAACCGGGATGCCACGAATTTGGGCAATGGTCGGAGTGACCTTGCCACCCGGCAATATCCCCCCCTTGCCTGGCTTTGCGCCCTGACTGAGTTTCAGTTCGAACATGCGTACTTGCTCGTGCGCAGCGACAGCCTTTAACTTTTCGTCGCTAAGGTGTCCTTCCTCATCACGAACACCGTACTTGGCGGTACCGATCTGGAACACCACATCACAGCCGCCTTCGAGATGATAGGGCGACAAACCGCCTTCCCCGGTATTGAGCCATATTCCGGCATGAGCGGCGCCATGCGAAAGGGCCCGAACGGCTGGCGTCGACAGCGCGCCGTAACTCATCGCCGAGATATTGAATAGCGACGCCGTGGTATAAGGTTTTCGGCAGCCGGGGCCAACAGTGACCGGGTGCGGGTCAACAGCGTCTTCATCCAGGGTAGGAAACGGGCAGTTGGCGAAGAGCACCGTACCTTCTGGTCGCAGGTCTCTGGTCGAACCAAAGGCCTGGGTGTTATCGACATTCTTGGCTGCCCTGTAGGCCCAGGAGCGTTGTGCCCTGTTAAACGGCAATTCCTCGCGGTCCATGGCGAAGAAATACTGACGAAAAAACTCCCCAAGGTGCTCAAAGAAATAACGAAAGCGCCCGATCACCGGATAGTTGCGGCGAATGGTATGTTCCTTCTGAGTCCTGTCGACGACATACATGACGATAATCGCCAAGGTCAGACTGCCGACCACAATGATGAAAAGCGCCGACGAAATATTCAGGGTACGAATGACCCAGGACTTTAGCTCAACAACATCCATTGATATCCCCTCAAGTTTTGCTTAACAGCGTTCGAGTCCCAACAAAATGCAGACCATAGCTGAGTTTTGGTTTCTTGTGCAGTTGTATGAGGCCCATGTAGGCCACCCAAACAGCAAGAGCGACCGCAGGCCGCCACCATCATTCTCACTTCGCCCAAAGTAAGACCTCCCAACGCGAATCTTGATTTCACGACAACGACCTGTAGAAACCAAAACGCCCCGACTAGCGGGGCGTTCTGTAACAAAACATTCCGTTGTCGACTCGGTCTACTCGAAACTACCACTGTCGAAAATGACGTCTGTCACTGGACCCCAATCACCGATCGGAACCAGGCGCGGCCCGGCCTTCTTGCAAATCATCATATCGACACCGGCCGTATCTTTAACGCCAGCCATGTAGTAGAGAACGATGTCTTCCCCGGCCAGTGATTCGCCGTTGACCAAGGCAGTTTCATCCATTTCACAGTCACTTAGGAAGTTGTCTGGATTGTCAGCAAACTCACCCGGGTGATACTGAGTCGCCATCAAGTCAACCTCGTGATAATTACTACCTGATTCGTTGTGAATCAAATTGTAATCATTGGCAGACGGTTCCAGGCGGTAACCACGACCTGATGCCTGATCAATGACTGACCAAGTCACTGGACCACCCATTGGGCCTCCGGTTGCGTCGCGCAGGTCGGAGAATTCCGTCGACTGCAGCGTGTCATTCAGAAAAACTTGATCGTTGTCGGAGGTTCCGTCGATATCAAAATCGAGGCGCCAGTAGTTGTGATGCCAATGGGTAGTGCCTGAACCTGTACCATCGGAGTTGCCAAAGCCAAACAAAAACTCGATGCTGCCATCATCGAAAAAGAAGGCACGTGATTCATATTTGTACCAGGCCGCAGAATATTGAGTAGACAGGATCAGCTGATTTGCCTCCCATTGAACCGCAACACCTTCGAAGCAATCAGACCCAGGGCGTCCGGTGGCATAGGGACAATTGAAAACGGGGATGTCCGGATCTTGTGATAGATCACAGGTCGTCTCCACTGGCATAGTTGGCTCCGCCATCACGCCACCGATGGTTTCATTATCGGCAAGGAAGTTGGAAAGGACATCCTTCCAATCGCGATAACAAGTACTGCTGCTATAGTCAGCAAAAAGCATAGGCGAGTGAGCGCGTTCAAATACCTGGTAGCCGCCGAAGTAAACTTCACGCAATTCGAGCCCTGAACCGTCCGCAGCAGAGCTGTTTTCCGGTGTGACGAAGCACATTTCCCAAACTGGAACGCCGTCTTTTGGCCATTGAACGTAGTACTCTTCCGAGCCAGTACAGGTGGCTAATTGCGCGCTGGCAAGAGGCGAGATCAGAAAGAGACCTCCAAGCAACAGCAATGCCGTCGTGTAGCGCCGCATTGGCGAACGATGGGTTTTACTTTTCATCTTAAGAGTCCTCTATCTTGCGATTTTCAGCGTTTCTAGTTGGGTCGTAATACGGGTGTGCAACCTCGTTGGCGACCAGATTTACGATACTTTGCAATATCAAGTTGTTGTCGGCATTGTCTGTGGCGAACACGTGCAAACAGCGTGAACCGAGCCCGCATTTAGGATCACCAGGATCAAAATACGTAAATCCACCATGCATGATAACCGAATGATTGGCCATGATGTCGGCCAGCCGCGGATCTGCCTTCACCAGTTCAAAAGCTTTTTCGGTCTCTTCTGCAGTGGAACCGATATCCACGCCCCAGCTATATTCTTCCAGTTCCATCTGACCGTCAGCCGAGAACATCCGTCTGAAAGGCAGGGTCTTCTCGTAGTCATAGCCCACCTCATAGACCACTCGGCGTCGCTCTCCGTTCTCTTTGATGACATCGTTCCAGCGACGAATCAGCACCTCGCCGTCCAAGCCACGCCCGGAAGGATTGACCATTGGGCTCGGAAGATCTGGACTGGAGGCCGTTTCGACCTCAGAAAGGTCGGGCTGACAGGCTGATGCGAGCAACGCGGTCACAAGCAACAGATGGTTGTGTGACTTCATTCCGGCACCTGTTGACTTTGCGTGGCCATGATCACCGGTGGAGATTTTCCGTAGGCCGGATTGTTCCACAAGTCATACATGTACTGTCCACGCGTGGAATCGCCGGGCCCCACAGTTAGCGAGCGGTTGCACATCATGTTTTCTGCAGGAAACGCATTGTCCACGGCCTCATTCCGCAGGAACTCAATGTAATCCTTTGAGCTGGTTTGGTAGTTTAGGCTAACTTCAACCTCAATCGGTGTGACGGTGGCCGCAGGAATGGTAAATCCATAGTCGGTATCGTCCCAGTGCACGAGTCGGTCACTTTGCCCTGGCACGGTGGGGTAGTTGTAGCCAACTGGCGCAACCTCGACGTTACCACCTCCCCTAAACCCATAGGGTGGAATACGGTTGTCCTTGGCAATGCAGTTGTTCAGGACCAGATGAAATTGTTTGTTGCCATCACCATCAACAACATCACAGCTGTTGGTTCCGAGCAAATTCCACCGCCCCTGCAAGGCCTCGTAGATTTTGGTTTGTCCGCTTGTCGCCAAGTCGCCAGTTGGCTCATCGAAAACACCGTCCTGCCAGACGATATCACTGTTGCCATCTTTGACCACGACCTGTATCCACATACGACGACCTTCAGCATAGCCGCTGGGCAGTTTGTGACCAGACTGGTTGACAACACGAACCGATAAGGAGCCCTGACCGGTTGCACTATCGTAAGCGACAGATTCAATACTCAACTCAGCAGCCTGCTGCAGCATTGCTTCGGCCCACTGCGCCGAGTTCTCCATCTGCATCTCTCGCCCCAGCGCGGCACCGTATTGGCCCTTGATGATGTTGGTCATCCAAACGTTGCCGCCGACAAAACGGTGCATCGGCAGATTGCCCTGACGAAAGCCATCTGGAAAGTCTGGAAACCCAAAACAAGCCTTAGCGTTTTCATCTTCGCTGTCTGGCATGTGACAGCCTTGGCATTGCAGCGTTTGCGTTACGCGATCGGGCGTATCCTGAAACGTATTGGAAAACACAACTTCGGAGAAATCACTTAGCTTCCACTCGCTGTAAGTGCGATCGTTTGGCATCGCCAGCCCAGTGTCTGCGCCAGTCTCGTCTCTTAAAGTCACAGCGATTCCCGCGGAGGTGTTGGGTGACGAAACCTCATGGCATCCCCCGCATAACTCGCTGCTCTCATGTAGCGACGAATAGGCCCACTTGTGAGGTGGTTGATCGTCGCTGTAGGTATAAGGGCCTTTGCGGCATGGGCCGAAACCATCACCATCTGGGCAGTTGTCATCATTTAGCCAGAGGTTTGCGTTGCCAATGATGAACGGCTCGTCCGCTGGACCGGTGGGGTCTACTCGGTGACACAAGTGGCAGGTTACACCGGCGAAATCGTTGCTTTTATCATCCAGCTCATCCAGCCCACCACTGAGTTCGCAACCATCCGCACCATCGACCGTACCGCCAAAGCCATCTTTGGATACGCGGCCATTTAACCAACCCACTGGTGAGTGACACCTCAGGCAGTAATCTCCAACACCAGGCATGTCGTTGTTGGCCACATCCAGGGCCGCCCAGAATAACGGGTCGCGAGCCGCGTTCGCCATCATGCTGCCCCGCCAGGTGTCCTGCGGAGAAAACTCTTCACCGCGCTCGACCGGAAAGGCATCAATGCTGTGGCAGTCCGAGCAATTGCGCGGTTCGGTCATCGGATAAAACAAACCAGGCTGAGTACCATGTGGTGTGAAATCTACCGGCCCAGCTACCGCGCCAGCTGACCAAACTGCGAACAGGATAAACGTAATTTTCAAGGTGCCGTGTCCTCTGAACTTGAGGCCATTTCAACCGGTGGGGACCGGTCATAGGCCTCCCACAGGTCGTACATAAATTGGCCACGGCTCTTGTCCGCCGGCCCGTCTGACCAGGTACGGTCACACATCGTATTTTCGCTGGGGAAGCTGTTGTCTATGGCCTGATCGCGAAGAAACTCAATGTATTCTCGACTCGACGTTTGGAAATACAACTTGGCCGTAACCGTCACTGGCAGCGGCGTTGCGGCCGGTACCGCAATGGCGTAACTGGTTTCATCGTAGTTCACCAAGGTGCCATCCGGATTGCTCGGGTAGCTGTAACCTACCGGCTGGGTCTCAAAATCATTGGCACCGGTAAATCCTAGCGGTGGAATGCGGTTGTCCAAAGCAATGCAATCGCTCAAGACAAAGTGAAACTGGCGCCTATTGGATCCATCATGAGTCACACAAGTCGACGAGTCGCTGTCCCACTCGCCGTGCACGACCTCGTATAGCTTGGCCTGGCCATCAATCGTAAGTTCACCCGTGGCGCCGTTGTAAGCAGCCGATTCGAAGATGACGGCATCATTGTTGTCACGGGCTTCAACATGAATCCACATGCGTCGCCCTTCGGCGTAACCGGTTGGCAGTTTGTGACCAGAGAGATTGGTGACCTTGACAGTAACCGGCAAAACGTCCGCCGCGATCGTACCAAGCGTCACATCTAACTCGGCTGCGGACTGCAGCAGTTCGGTGGCCCATTGCGTTGTGTTGTCAAAGGCTGTCTCACGATCCAATTGACCCGGGCCACCATACTCGCCCTTGAGTACCTGCGGTATCCAGGTGTTGCCGCCGACCAGGCGGTGAACGGGCAATTCACCGGTGCGCCGACCGGGCGCATCGAAAACACAAGCCAACGCGTCGGGGTCTTCACTGACTGGCATATGGCAACTCTGACAAGTCTGGCCTTTAGAGATGGCCGGCGCGGTGGTCGATTGGTCACCAAGCCGGTCATCAAAGATCAAATCGGCAAACAGGCTCTGTTGCCATTCGCTATAGGTGCGTTCGACTGGAAACGCGATGCCGGTGTCGGTTCCATCGGCCAAAATCAAGGTCTTGAGCACGCCCTCGTCCGTTTCCGGGGAGCTGACATCGTGGCAAGTACCACAGAACTGGCCTTCTGCGACAAACGATGACTTCACCCAGGCATGCGGCGGTGTCGACCCGCCACCGTCTGTGTAGTCGTACGGGCCCTTGCGGCAAGGTTCACCGGCTCCATCGCAATCTTCATCGTCCAACCAAAAGTCGCCGCCGGTACGATGCGCCTCGCCTGCCGGGCCTTCTGGGTCGAGGCGATGGCAAAACTGGCAGCTCACGCCCTGGTAGTCATTGGCAGAGCTATCGGCCGATATCAGGTCGCCGGTCAAGTCACAGCCGTCCTCGCCTCCAATGCCATTCTTGACCCGCCCAGCTAGCCATCCATTTGGGGTATGGCACCGCAGGCAAAAATCACCTGCTCCAGGAAAGTCGTTGTTCGCAATGTCCAGGGCCGCCCAAAACAGCGGATCACGTGTGGCATTGGCCATCAGCGACCCGGACCAGCTACCCCAGGGCATGAACGCGTAGTAATCGGGCTGTGAAACATCCTGATGGCAGCCATTACAACTGGCAGCACCAACCATAGAATAGTTCAGACCCGGCTGGGTGCCGTGTGGCGTGAAGTCGATTGCATGCGCCAAGCCAGCTACCGACAATAATGTCCATGCGGCGAGCTTCCGCACCCCTGTCACTTTCATCGCTGGGGATCAGTCGAAGTTATTTGCGAAAATCTGGTCACCCAACCCAGACGGGGCGACCGTTTCTACTTCGTATGTCGTCGTTCCATTGCCCGCGGTGATGGTCGCCGTCGAAGCGACCGGCACATCCGGGCTGAGGAAGCTGAATGTCACCATACGACCCCACTTGAGGTTGTCCTCGGCAACTGTTGGCGCAAACGCGAAAACATTGTCGGTCAGGTCTGCGGTCCAGTCGGCGGTTGTCGCCGCATAAGGAGCAGCGAATTGGTAATCAGAGAATGCTGCACCAAGACCACCCGGAATCTCAACATGAGAGACTTCGCCGTTGAAATCAAAAGCCATCAACGCATAGTTGTAGCGGAACATGTCACCTTCAACGACTACGTTCACGCCGAGCTTCATGCTGCCGGCCCCACCAGTTGGCACAAGCGCATTGATCTGGGTTGATGTTCCCTTAGTGGCAGGAATCCAGTAGTCAAACACGGGGCCATCGCTATATGGCGTTAAACCTGCACCGTTGGTCCAGGTAAAGCTCTGCGAAGGATCAACACCGCGAAACCCCATCGTATTGAAAATATTGATGTCATCACGAACAACGTACCAGGCCTGGAACAAGTATTCGGCATCTGGATCGGAAACGTCAGACGACAACATGGTCATGCGTCGATCGTAAGCATCGCCGGTGGGCGGTGCATCGGAGTTGCCGTCTCCACTAACTTCGCCAGCACACTGTCCAACGCCCGGCACTGGAGAATCGTCCCAAGCGGAACCACAACGACGCCATATCCCCTTGTCGGGATCTATAAACTGGCGGAACCCCAGGCTGCCGCGACTCTCATTGGTACCAACGCCGTAAGTATCTTCGCAACCCAACCAAAGAATATGCCCACCAGAACAGTCGCAAGCGGTGTTTACTGTAAAGAACGCATGCTTAACTTCAGAGAAACCCACCTGGTCAAGGCGGCCATCCTTTAGCTTGTACATCGACCAAACCAGGAATGGGTGTTGGTCGTTGTTGTAAGGTGGGTTGCCATCATCAAACTTGGTCCACCAGGGAACATCGGCCGTTCCTTCATTGACCAAGGTGGCGGAAGGCGTCGCCGCAACCAATCCACCGCTTTCGGCGGTCTGCTGGACTGAATTGATTGAAACCAAACCCACATCAGCCTCAAACCCGGGATCGGTTGGCCAGTTCGGGTTGGTACAAGCGCCTTCGATTTGGTTGTTCTGGCTGACATCAACGGCCACTTCGATATCCAACGCACCGGGCACGAAGTCGACGGCATCTTTGTGTCCAATCGCTTCTGCTAGCCAGGGCGTGACACTCAAATCCATGTTGCGTAATGCCATGGATCCCTTTTCCACATCCATCAGCAAGTGTGTGTGTGTCGCTCTGAAAACATGATTTCCGTTTGCATCAAATAGATCTAATTCGAGCGAATCCTGGGCGACTGGTCGAACAGTCAGTTGACTGAAGTCGATGGTGGCGACTTGGCCAACCAGCTTCGGGCCGCCACTAAACTTAAGCTCCCCCGAGTCATAGCTGTTGAAGTTTCCGTTGACCGCGGAGATTTTGAAGCCACCGGCCATGGTCCCAATCGCCTTCGCACTGCGATATTCAGGGTCGAAATGGTCCGAAGTTCTGCCCTGCAAGGTCAGGCCCATGCGCTCCAGATGACCCTCATTGAAAGAAAAGACTGCCGATCCACCCCAAACATTCCATTGCTCTGTGGCACTAACGATCGAACAGGCCATAAATACGCAAAAACCGACGGCAAAACGCTTCATAACGAGCCCATAACCCCAGAAATCAGCGGCCAAGTATAGCTCAACTAATGTGCAGGTCTTGTGAAGCAGATCAAATCTGTCAGATTAATTGTCTGGCGCTGTCAAAATATACCGAAACCAAGCGCTCCAAATCACTGCAGTCAACGCATTCGTTTACTTTATGGATGGTGGCGTTGATCGGCCCTAGTTCCACCACCTGCGAACCAGTGGGTGCAACGAATCGCCCGTCTGAAGTACCCCCACCCGTATCTTCGACGGCCGGCCCAAGCCCCTGCGCGCTGAGAGACGACTGCACCGCATCAATCAGATCACGGCTCGTCGTTACAAAGGGGGCTCCCGATGGTCGCCACTGCAGATCAAACCGCAACTGGTGCTGGCGAAAAATGGCTTCAACTCGTTCTTGCAATCGCGTTGCCGGCGATACCGGGCCATGACGAAAGTTGAAGGTGACCGTCACACTCCCCGGAATAATATTGTCGGCACCGGTGCCCGCTTCAATATTCGAAATCTGAAACCCGGTGGGTGGAAACTGGTCGTCGCCCTCATCCCAAACCTCTTCGCTCAACGCCTGAAGCGCCGGCAATACGCTATGAACCGCATTGCTGGCGAGCTTGGGATAGGCAACATGACCCTGCACGCCATGCGCGGTGAGCGTTGCATTCAAGGAGCCTCGGCGACCCACTCGAATGACGTCACCCAGCGTTGCTTTGCTGGAAGGCTCACCGACCAGACAGTAATCAATGACTTCACCACGAGCCGCAAGGGTTGGCATCAATTTGCGAATACCATCCTGTGCAGGCCCTTCTTCATCGCTGGTCAGCAATAATCCAACGGAGCCCTCCCTCGGCTCCCTGGCCAGGCGCTCCAGCGCGATGACCATCGCTGCCACCGAGCCCTTCATATCGGCGGCGCCGCGGCCAAACAAATGGCCATCTTTGATCACAGGCTTAAATGGGTCTGTAGTCCAGTCATCAAGCGGGCCAGTGGGCACGACGTCGCTGTGCCCAAGAAACATCATTAGCGGGCCTTCACTGCCCAGCCGGGCATACAGATTGTCGACTTCACCAAAGCGGTGATGCTCAACCTTGTAGCCGGCTGCTGCCAGGCGGTCAGCGATCAGTGATTGACAACCGGCGTCGTCCGGCGTCACCGAGGGTCGCCGAACCAACTCAATCGCTAGATCAACGACTTCGCTCAAGACAAAAGCTCGGCATAGGCCAATTCGTCATACCCAACCATGACTTTGTCGCCGACCACCAACACCGGGCGTTTGATCAATGTTGGGTGTTCAACCAGCAAGCCGACCGGATCACTGGCCGCACGTACGCGATCAGCATCGGACAACTGCCGCCAGGTGGTACTGCGCGTGTTCAGCACTTTGGCTCCCAACTCAGCGACCCATTGCGCCACCTGGTCCTGATCAGGCCCGTGCTCGCGAATATCGCGAAACTCATACTCAACCTCCTCCGCAATTAACCACTTGGTGGCCTTGCGGCAGGAATCACAGTTTTTCAGGCCGTATAGGGTTGCGGGCATTGCATAGTCCTGGATTGCTCTACTCAGCCGTCGATTGTAACGCCTTCGGTAGAACGTTGTGTGGCAATTACTTTGCCAGATGAGCCTTGCAATAGCTCGCGCAGGGCCACCACATGACACGACAACCTACAGCGTTTGGGCGAACCTGCGCTGGAGCCCCATAGCAGACATTTGAGTGACCCAATCAGCAGACTCGTTTGATTGTGTTCCAAACGCACCCATTTAAGGAGCATGATGCAGATCGGGAAGCAGCTCGTTAAACTTGTATCCATTGCAGCGGTTCTGCTGCTCATCAACGGACCGGCAGCAGCACTTAGCCTTGGCAAGTACGACTTTGAGGCAATCTTTGCCAGCGCAGATGCCGCGCTGATCGTCCGCGTCGTCGACAAGCAGGAAGGCACTTGTGTATTTCGCTATACAGGAGATGTCGAATTTACATTGAAAGGCGGCGATTGGCTGCGATCTCCGACCGTTTCCTTTGGCCCGTACCGAGGGTTGGAAGCCGGCGGCCGCTATCTGATCTTTCTACAACACAAAACCGGCTTCACCGAGCGTTTCCACGGCGAGTTTCCTGAGGAGTGTACGGATGCATTGCCAACACTCACCTTCAGTCATTGGGTCCACCCATGGTTTGAGTTGCATGACAACAACAGACTGGTCATCGACCCTGGCAAAATGAAGCACCTGACACTGCCCAACGGACGTTTCAACTACAACACCTACCTCAAGCACCTGCCCTACCTCGACCCACCGAAGCCCGCCCGATGACACACTCAGGTTGGCCAGTGAAAAAAGCAAGCCGATGCTTAACCGTGATGGTAGCTGCCGCCTTACTTCTGTCAGGCGGGTGCTCCGATCCTGGAAAGGAGGCGTGTGACAGAGTTACTTCTGTAGCCGAAGACCCTGGCAAGGTCGAATATTTGAAGGAGTGGATAGAGGAACGAACATCTGAACCAGAGTTCTTGGTTCATATGGGCAAGCTTGGCTTGTCAAATGCACCGGATGATCCAAGGCATTTTGAACAACTCAGATTGGATACGGAGTTGCTGGGTATCGACCAGCGATACGCGTTCGTATGGCTCCATGGGGATGTGGGTCGTGGTGATGATTTGTTTGAGAGGTCGACGATAAAGTATGTTGAAATTGGAGAGGGCAGAAGCAGTTTGATTGTATTGGTGGGTGAGGGAGTCGATGGAATCGAGGGAATAGATCGAGTTCGAGACAACCTTCGAATCGTGAGCGAAGATGTGGTGGTCTTGTGTCGTTGAGATGAAGATCAGAAGCTAACCACAAACTCCCAGTTTCGCCGGTGCGTTTACATTCATGTTCGGGCTGTCTTTTGACCTTGGAGACTGGGTTAGTCGCGACGAAAAATCGAAAAGAGTCGATTGAGCCGAGGAGAGGTCAGCCGTTCATATCGTTTCGGCGAAAGAGTGGAGAGTATGAAATACAAACACTTCCTCATATTGCTGCTTCTAAGTGGCGCTGCGGTATTTTTGGTGTCGACGCTTTCAAGCCCACCAATGCCTTTTCCATTGTTCGCCTTGTTTATTATCGGCTATGGGTCGGACATTTGCTTCCGCTACCTTAGCCGAATGACGATGCAGATAGGTTTTGGTCCGATCGTTCCCTACGACGACCAAGACGAAGACAAAAAAGGCCAGCGAATTCTGTATTTGTTGGCCGGTATTGTATTGCTGATCATTGGGTTGACTTTACTGGTGAAGGCGTGGAGCACTACTTAAACAGCCCCTGCTCATGTGACATTTGCGCCCAGCAAAAACAACGACCCCAATCCCAGAAACGCCAGGAAACCAACCACATCCGTCACTGTAGTTAAAACCACACCGCCCGCCAGAGCAGGATCTGCACCAAAACGTTGCAGGGTGACCGGGACCACTACACCGCTTAGCGCGGCCGCCACCAGATTGATGACGATGGCGGCTGCGATGACGAATCCCAAAGCCACACTGCCGAACCACTGCCAGGCGACAAGGCCGATCGCCACCGACCACAGCAGGCCATTGCCAAAGCCAATCTTGAGTTCTCGAATCAACAAGGCTCGGCCATTGGAAGGTGATATCTGATCCAGGGCCAGGCCGCGTATGATTAGAGCCAGCGTTTGTGAACCGGCGATGCCACCCATGCTGGCCACAACCGGCATCAAGATCGCCAACGCCACCACCTGATCCAGGGTCGCTTCAAACAGGCCGATGACCCAGGAGGCCAGCAACGCAGTCAGCAGGTTCACGCCTAGCCAGACGTTGCGGCGGACCATGGTGCTGCGCACCGGTGAAAACAGGTCCTCATCCTCATCCATGCCGGAACCGGCCAACATCGCCGCCTCCGACTCGCGGCTAAGAATGTCCACTATGTCCACGGCCGGAACAAAGCCAATCGGCCGATTGTCGTCGTCGACCACTACGGCCAACTCCCACGCATTGGCAACGAACAGTCGGCTAATCTCATGCTCAGTCAATGTTGGACTGACGGTAGGAATCTCGTTCATCAACTCATTGACGCGCTTGTCCCGGGAAGTATCGTCGACCAGTGCGCGAGGATCCAAATAGCCCTGCACGGTACCGGCCGTGTCTCGAACAAATACCGGCGCATCCTTGGCACGTACCACGGTTCGCGCCGCAGTAGACCCACTGGAACCGGCCGACACCAGACGAAATTCGGTGTGCATCATGGCGCCGACCGACTCGTCTTCAAAGCGCTCGAGCAGAGTGACCGCTTCTCGCGTTTTCGCGTCAAGCCGGTCCAGAACCTCGTCCTGCAGCTCTTCTGGCAACTGGCTGGTCAGTTGCGCTCGGTCATCGACAGACAACTGATCGAGCAAAGCCAGGACTTCATCGACGCTGCATTGCGACAAGAAGTGCTCGCGGACCTGATCGTGCGAGTCAGCCAGTACAGTGGCTTGTTGCGGCTCAGAAAGGGTTTTCCACAACACATCGCGATGATGCAGGGGCAAGGCTTCAAGCAGCTCTGTCGCATCACCTTCGAAGTCGGCCAACACATCAAAGCTATCCGGTTGCTCCGAATCGATGGTCTGGATGACCGCTTCGACCAGCTCCGATAATGAGTCAGCTGTGTCGAGTGGTGTTTCCGTGGCTGGTGTTTCCATCAATGACATCCCTCAAACGGGTTTCGAGACCGAGCAAACTTCATCGTACCGTATAGCTTGCAGCCAACCCCACTGGATAATCACTGACAGTTCGCTATACTATGTGCGAAACCTTTCGTACGTATGGAGCTCTTAAGTGAAACTATTTCTTGTAGCCATGGCAATCCTAGCCATTTCCGCCTGCACCGCTGTACCCAAAGACACCAGTGTCGGCGAGTTGACTGTTAGCCCAGGTGTGGTTGCGATCATGGATGAAAATCCCGATGAAGAAGCGGTGAGTACCGCTGACGAGCCTCGCGTCAGATGTCGCCAGGTGCATAGAGTGGGGTCCCATCTCACCACGCGTCGCTGCCAAACGGTTGATGAGATCGCGCAAAATGAAGAAGACGCCAAGCGTAATGCCGACAAGCTAATCAACCACGTTGGTCGTCCGAAAAAAGTCAGTAGCGACCCGTTCTGAAGAACCCAGTTGGCCCTCCCGCTTTCCTAGTTCTATTCCCCAAAAGCGGCTAGCCAGCCGCCTTGGCTCGCGACGCGAGCTCTTAAGAAATGATAACTAGGAGAAAAGGAGGGCCGGTGAGGGCTGCTGTTGCAGCTTCTGAATCAAGACAACGAGCCCAAGGCGGTGGCCTGCTTAAACCCTGAAGGCCAACACTATTCCGAGCGTTAAACGTCCGCCTCTCTGGCTCCCCTGTTCTCCTAATCGCTTTCAGCGCCTGGGATCTCGACCGCAAATGGCAGACCCTGACGCAACACCACTTGCTTTAGATACAGCGTGATCGCCAGTGAAGTGGTCAGCCCCAGCTGTTTGAAAACCTCTTCGGCTTCGGCCTTGAGCTCGGAGTCGACGCGCGCTCTAACGGTGGTCTCTTTCATCCTTCACTCCCCATTCTCAGCAGCTCATTGATGCCAACCTTGGCGCGTGTCTTGGCATCTACCCGCTTGACGATAACGGCGCACGCCAGGCTGTAAGAGCCGTCAGCGGCTGGCAGGCTACCCGGCACCACGACCGCGCCGGCGGGCACCCGGCCATAGTGAACCTCACCACTTTGACGATCATAGATGCGGGTGCTTTGCCCGATAAACACGCCCATGGACAATACCGCTCCTTGCTCGACAATCACGCCCTCAACCACCTCTGAGCGTGCGCCGATAAAGCAGTCGTCTTCGATAACGGTCGGTGCCGCTTGCAAAGGTTCGAGTACGCCACCGATACCGACACCACCAGACAGGTGCACGTTGCGACCAATTTGTGCGCAAGACCCCACCGTTGCCCAGGTGTCGACCATGGTGCCTTCACCAACATAGGCACCAATATTGACGTAGCTTGGCATTAACACCACATCACGACCGATGTAGGCGCCACGTCGAACGGTGGCAGGCGGCACCACACGGGCACCGGTCGCCTCAATACTGGTTGGGTCATCGCCACTCCAGCGACAGGGGACCTTGTCGTAGTAACTGGTGTGCGCCGCTGACACGACCTGGTTTCGATTCAGGCGAAACGACAACAAAACCGCCTTTTTCAACCATTCGTTGACTTGCCAGCCGTTGTCACCAGGCTCGGCCACGCGCAACTGGCCGCTTTCAATGCCGGCCAAAGCAGTGGCGACCGCCTGCCCCACCTCACCGGGCTGATCATCTGGCGTGATTGACTGGCGCCTGTCAAACGCCTGTTCAATGGTCTGTCTCAAAGCATCCATAAGGTCAAATTCTCAAGTGTGATTAGTCTTCAGATTGATCGACGTTGGCGCGCAATGCGTCTGCCAGGCGCTGACGTTGCGCTTCATTCAGCGGTCGCCCCTGCTCGTTGCTCAGCAGGAAGAAGTCTTCGACTCGATTGCCAAATGTCGCGATCTTGGCATCGTGAACGTTGACATTGCAGGCGACGAACGCTCGTGCAATGCACGACAGCAAACCGGGGCGGTCGGAAGCGATTAACTCCAACAATGTGCGATTGCCACGTGCCTTGCGAGCAAAATCCAGCTGCACTGGGTTGGCGAAGTTTTTCAGTTGTCTTGAAATCCGTCTCGGCATGTCCTGCAACTCGGCCGGCGTGGTCAGCTTCTGATTGACCAGGCGCGACAATTCCTGCAGGCGACCAGACTCACGCACGGCCTGCCCTTCCCGGTCCAAAAACCAGATCGTATCCAGTGTATAGCCATCTGCAGTACTGGCAATGCGCGCTTCAACCACGTTGTAACTCAATTGGTCCAGTGCTGAGACGATCGCGGCGAACAGGCCGACGCCATCAGTGACATGAACGAACAACTCACTGGCCCCAAGGCGATCGTTGCTGCGCGCACTGACCACGTGCATATCCGGGGAATGGGCCAACAAGCGGGTTTGCCAGGCGATCAACTCGGGATCAACGCGTAGAAAATAGTCCGCCGGGAACCGTTCCCAGATCGGCTCGAACTGCGGCGCTTCAATGCGTTCATTGCGAAGCAAGTCGGCGCTGCGTTTTTTCACTGCACGTGCCTGCTCATCGCGAATCAATGGATTTTCCAACCCTCGACGCAAGGCAGACCGCGTGCGCTCATAAAGCTCTGAAATCAAGCGAGCCTTCCATCGATTCCACAGTTTCGGGCTAGTACCGCGAATGTCGGCAATGGTGAGCAGGTACAGGTAGTCCAGTCGCGACCAGTTACCGACTTTGCGTGCAAACTGATTGATGACGTCCGGATCCTGAATGTCTTTGCGCTGGGCGCAGACAGACAAGTCAAGGTGATGCTTGACCAGCCAGGTCACTAAATTGGCGTCGGCCCGATCCAGACCGAGTCGCTTGCAAAAAGCCTTGGCGTCCTTGGCACCCAACTCCGAGTGGTCGCCGCCGCGACCCTTGGCGATGTCATGAAAAAATCCCGCCAGATACAGAAGCTCAGGCTTTTCAAGGCGCTTAAAGACCTGCCGTGCAAACGGGATGTCGGCGACTTTTTCCTCGTCGGTGTACTGATGCAGGTATTCAACGACGGTCAAGCTGTGTTGGTCGACGGTATAGACATGAAACATGTCAAACTGCATACGACCGACCACGGCCTCAAATTCCGGAATAAAGCGCCCCAGCACGCCATAGCGATGCATGCGGTTGAGCTCTCGACCGACGGCTTCACCTTCGCGCAACAGACGCAGAAACAGGGCGTTGGCCGTTGGGTGGTTGCGAAGCTGATCGTCAATCAGATGCAGTGAATGGCGAATCAGCCGGATGGTCGCGGCACGAACGCCTTTTACTTCCGGGCGACAGGCCAGGTGGACAAACAGCTCCATCAGGGCGACCGGTTCTCGCTCGAACAGGCCCTCATCGACCACTTCCAGAAAACCGCCGCGGCAGCGGAAATGGCGGTCCAGCGAAAAACTGTCCCCCTCATCGCCACGACCGAGAATTTCCTGTTCGAACAGCTGCAGCAATCGTTCATTCAGCCGTTCGACCTGAATCAGGGTTCGGAACACGCTCTGCATAAACTGCTCAACGGCCAGGTTGTCGCCATCAACGAAGCCAAACTCAACGGCCAAAGCGCGCTGATGTTCAAACAACAGACGATCTTCGCGGCGGCCGCACAACTGGTGCAACGCGAACCGCACCCGCCACAGAAAACTTCGTGCCTCCATCAGCACATTGCACTCACTGGGGGTCAGGAAACCGGCACCGGCGAGCGCATCGAGTGTGCCAACAGCAAAATGTCGTCTAGCGACCCAGGCGATCATCTGGATGTCGCGCAAGCCCCCGGGACCTTCCTTGATGTTCGGCTCAAGGTTGTAAGCGGTATCGCCGTAACGATCATGACGCCGAGTTTGCTCGTCGTACTTGGCCGAAAAAAAGCTGGAACCCGACCAAACTCGCTCTGGCGATAGCATGCCGGTCAAGCGCTCAAACAAGGGGTGGCTGCCGGCCAACAGCCGAGACTCCATCAAGTTGGTGGCAACAGTAATCTCGGTGCGCACCAGCGCGTCGCACTCCTCCAACGTTCGAACTGAGCTTCCTGGCTCCAGGCCGCCATCCCAAACGCCCTGGAAGAAACCGGCAATCTGCGCAGTGAGGTCATCATTGGGAGGTTCATCGACCAACACCATCAGGTCGATATCCGACTGCGGCTGCAACTCGCGTCGGCCGTAACCACCTACCGCCACCAAAGCCACGTCAGTATTGCTCACTGCCGCGGACCAAAGATCTCGCAACATGGCATCGATCCGGTCTGAGCGTTCGTAGACCAAGTCATCAACGATGGCGCCGTTGCGATAGGCAGCCAGCTGAGACTGGTTCAGTTCGCGAACGCGATCGGCAAGGACCGCAATGGCAGGATCTAGATGAGCCGGGTGCGCCATCTGCGCTGTGCCAATTCGTTTTGCGCCGGCGTGCTAGACGTCATCGCCCGGCAGGCAAGTCAGGACTTCTACGCCCGTCTCGGTCACCAGCACCGTGTGTTCCCATTGCGCGGACAGGGAGCGATCGCGTGTGACTACGGTCCAGCCGTCAGGCAACAGGCGTGTGTGGCGACGACCGGCATTGATCATCGGCTCGATAGTGAAGGTCATGCCCTGCTCAAGCACCACCCCTTCGCCAGGGCGGCCGTAGTGCAACACTTGCGGGTCTTCATGAAAAACTTCGCCAATACCATGGCCACAGTACTCGCGCACGACCGAAAAACGCTCTGATTCGGCATGGGATTGAATGGCATGACCGATGTCGCCTAGCGTTGTACCCGGAGCGACTTTCTCGATCCCAATCACCATCGACTGATGCGCCACATCGCACAGACGGCGTGCCAGGATGCCCGGCTCGCCAACGTAGAACATTTTCGAGGTGTCGCCATGAAAACCATCCTTGATCACGGTGACATCAATGTTGACGATATCGCCATCCTTCAGACGCTTGTCACCGGGAATGCCGTGGCAGATGACATGATTGACCGACGTACAAACTGACTTGGGAAAGCCCTTGTAGTTCAGGGGCGCTGGAATCGCCTGCAAGTCATCGACAATGTACTGATGGCAGATATCATTGAGCTCGCCAGTGGTCACGCCCGGCTGCACGTACGGCCGAATCATCTTCAGCGTTTGTGCTGCCAGCCGACCGGCTACGCGCATCTTTTCGATCTGCTCTGGAGTTTTTACGTTTGCGTTCAAATCGCGTCAACAAACTGTCGAAATTGGAGGCGTGCACCCTACCACAAATGGCGGCTCGCTTCCCTTGTTTTCGGCTGCACAGCGGTGCAGAACACTCACGCTGTCGCTGGAAGAAAACACTCGATGATGCATTTGAGTTCGCATGAGCCCAAACCATTTTCCAGCCGCGTTTTATCTTCCACGCTGGCGGCGGTACACTTTCGTGGGTCACCGATCGTTGGGGGCGGCGCGTGATTGAACTGCGAACAAAAAAGTCCTGAGGGCCCAGTATCCATGAATTTACTCTTGTTTATCGCCGGTGAGCACACGTCTTGCCACGTCCTCGCACGCTGCGAGGCCAGCTTATGAGCGGCGCATGGCTGACCATCTTGCTGCTGATCGCCCTCGGCATTGTCCTGGTGGTTTTATTCAACGGTCTGGTTCGGGCTCGCAACCAGGTCGAAGCTGCCTGGGCTGATGTCGATGTGCAGCTACAACGCCGCCATGACCTGGTCCCTCAACTGGTCAACGCAGTGAAGGCGTACATGAGTCACGAAAAAGACACACTGACCGAGGTGGTCGCACAACGCGATGGGGCCGTTAAAGCACAAAGCGTCGGTGAGATTTCCGCACTGGAGTCGCAACTTGAGAAATCCATGCAAACCCTGATCGCGCGGGTCGAAGACTACCCAGACCTCAAGGCCACGGACAATTTTCGTCAGTTGACCGATGACCTGGTCGACATAGAAGACCACCTGCAACATGCGCGCCGCTATTACAACGGCGCTGTGCGCGATCTTAACAACCGGGTCGAGCGCGTTCCAGACCGCTTCATCGCCGGGCCGCTGGGGTTTGAGTGCGCCGAATTCTTCCAGGCCGAGGCTAGCAGCCGCGGTCCGGTGCAAGTAGGAGCCCTGTCATGATCCGAACGATTGCCCTAACGGGCCTAATGCTGCTGACCGCATCGATCAGCACCGCCGCGGAGCGCATCACCAGCTATCACAGCGACATCGTCATCAAGGAAAGTGGTGAGTTGCTAATCACTGAAACGATTGCTGTCGTTGCCGAGGGGCGGCAGATTCGACGCGGCATCTACCGTGATTTTCCTACCGAATACGAGGACCGGTTCGGTCATGACGTCAACGTTTCCTTTGACGTGTTGTCGGCCAAGAGAAATGGCAACAGGGAACCGTTTCACACAGAGTCTCTGTCCAATGGTGTTCGTGTCTACCTGGGGTCGGCCAGCCGTATGCTGGAGCATGGCCCCCATGAATACGAGATTCAATTCGCCACCCAATACCAACTGGGCTTCTTCGAAGACTTCGATGAGCTGTACTTCAATGCAACCGGCAACGGCTGGGCCTTCGGTATTGACCAGGCCAGCGCCACGGTGCACTTGCCCGAAGCGGCCAGCGAAGATGATTTGCGGTTGATTGCCTACACCGGCAGCCAGGGCAGTCGCGATCAGCACGTCAATATCAACATGGTCGACAGTCAATCGGTCCGATTCGAAACGACCCGATCGCTGTTGCCGTATCAAGGCCTGACCATCGCCGTAGGCTTTCCCAAAGGCATGGTGCATGAACCAACGACAGCGGAGAAGACGCAACGGTTTTTGTCCAACAACGCCGGCATCCTGATCGGTCTTCTGGGCACACTGGCGGTTTTTTTCTACTACTACCTGACCTGGAAGCGGATCGGCAAAGACCCGGTAAAAGGCGTTATCTACCCGCGCTACGAAGCGCCCAATGGGTACTCGCCTGGATCTGTTCGCTACATTCTTCGCATGGGCTACGACAGCGGCTGCCTGTCAGCGGCCCTGGTCAGTCTGGCGGTCAAAGGGTATTTGCGCATTAGCAAACCAAAGACTGGCAAGAAGTACACCATCTCGCGAACGGACAAGGATGCCTCTGAGCTATCACCACCGTCAGAGGCGGTAGTACTGTCCAAACTGCTTGGCAGCCGCAGCGAGCTGAAATTCACAAACAAAAACCACTCGATCGTTGCCACCGCACTCAACGCGCACCGCCATGCCTTGTCGAAGGAGTATCAAAAGAAGTACTTCATCGTTAACGGTGGCTGGATTTTCTTCGGCTGGTTCGGCTCCATCATCCTGGTCATTCTGATGGCCCTGTTTGGTGCCTTCCCAACGCTTGGGGCCTTTCTGTTGATGCCGGTCCTGCTGACCATCAATATCGTCTTCAGCATTCTGATGAAGGCACCAACCGTACCTGGTCGCAAGATCATGGATCAGATTGAGGGGCTGAAACTGTACCTGGGTGTGGCCGAACGACAGGACCTGGAACGTCAGAAGGCACCGCCGACCACCTTCGAGGAGTTCGAAAAGTTCTTGCCGTACGCGGTTGCACTCGATTGTGCCAACACGTGGGTCGATCGCTTCGATGCGGTGCTCAGGTCGCTACAGGACAGCGGTCAACTCCAACAGCGCGGTTGGTACACCGGCCATGGAACGACCATGTCGGCGCGTGGTATTGCCAGTAGTGTCAGCTCACTGTCATCCGGGCTATCCAGTTCCATCTCATCGGCGTCCAGTCCACCTGGATCAAGCTCCGGGTCTGGTGGCGGCGGCTTCTCCGGCGGTGGCGGCGGTGGCGGCGGAGGTGGTGGCTGGTAGAACTATGACAGGGTAGGGAAAGAAGGACGAGAACACCGTCAACGCGTGCTCTGAACACGATAGATAGCCGCAGAGACAAAAAGAACATAGAGGCCGCGATTGCGTCTTCAGTTTTGCAGCCATCTTCTGGTGAAAGTCCGCTTTCGCGACTTAACTTTCCATTCTTGCAAAAAGCGGCCGGACCGGCCGCCTCTTTGATCTGCTTTGTCTCTGCGGTTTACCTAGATTGCCAAAGGCAGCAGGGTTTTCTTTTGAGCGCTTCGCGCGTCCTGAGGTGGGATTTCTTGCTCCTGCGCCCCTACCAGCTCCCTTCATTCGGCATTGAGGCCCAGGGCTCTTGAGGCGCTTTGCGCTCACCGGCCTGCAGCAGCTCAATGGAAATGCCATCGGGCGAGCGAACGAAAGCCATGTGCCCATCTCGTGGCGGCCGATTGATAGTGACGCCTCCGTCCATCAGCCGCTGGCAGCTTGCGTAGATGTCGGCGACACGATAGGCCAGGTGGCCAAAGTTGCGCCCACCGGAGTATTCCTCCGGGTCCCAGTTGTAGGTTAGCTCGACCTGAGCATCCTCATCGCCAGGCGCGGCCAGAAAAACCAGGGTGAAGCGGCCGGCTGGCACCTCTTTGCGCGAGACTTCGATCAGCCCCAGCTTGTCGCAATAGAAGTCCAGAGAGGCGTCGAGGTCGCTGACGCGAACCATGGTGTGCAGGTATTTCATAGGGCGTGTTTGTCTCCGGTCGAGGCGACCCCAAATCCAGCCTGCAGAATCTGAGCGCGCTGTGGCGAATCAAGTAGCAATACTGGATTGGAATGGTTTAGGTGGATGAACTGAATTTTCGACCGATCGTATTCAGAAAGTTCAGAAAACCGTTGCATGCTCTCGGCAATAAAAGGATGCGGAATTCGACTCATGTCACGATCGCCCAACTCGCCATCGGCGAAAAAAGTGCCATCAAGAAAAGCGACATCTACGCTGCCCAACATGTCTTCAATACGCACGCCCCAGTCGTCCCAGCGCTCCCACTTGTCGATATCAGGAATGTAAAGCGCTACACGACTCGGCCCCTGAATGGTGAACCCCACCACCTCAGAGTATTCCTCGCGATGCGGCACGCGTATTGGCGTGGTCGACAAACGCCGGTTGAGGCGAGTCGATTGATCCTCTTCAAGCTCGCGAATCTCGATGTTGTTTAGCTCGATGAGCTGGTTCCACGGCCCGTTGCTGTTGAGGAAACGGCGCATCTGCGGCATGGCATAGACCGGAACGCTATTGGCACCCATCACCTCGCGACCCAATTGAGCCAACCCCAGATAGTGGCCAATGTGCGCGTGGGTCAGCAGGATGCCAGCAAGACCCGGGCGTTGCTCGGTCGGTTGCGCCAGGTCCAGAGCATGCAGCTGCTCACGAAAGTCAGGCGTCGCGTCCAACACCCATCGCTCGCCGGTCAATGGATCAATCAAGCCAAGTGAAGACGCATATTGGCGCAAGGTCGAATCGGCCCAGGCCGCCGAGTCCGTGGTGCCGGCCTGCGGAACGCCCGCATCTTGAGCAACGCCGAGCACCAAAAGGTAAGGATCCTGCGCCCAGGCCGGGCTAACGAGTAGGGCGAAACACAGCACACCGATTTTCTTATTGATTTTGTCTATCATGATCATAAAAACGTTTAATTTGTTCTATTACACTTGAATCGAGACAATAATCCCACGATGTAACTGTTTACCGCAAACCAACGCTTTGAAAGGAGCACGAAATGAAAACTGTAGGCAAAAAATTCCCGAAATTTTCCATGCAAGCAACGGTATCGAACGATATCGATGATGCTTTCGTGAAAATCGACAACGATACATACAAGGGCAAGTGGCTGGTTGTTTTCTTTTACCCGAAAGATTTCACCTTTGTATGCCCGACCGAAATCAAGGCTTTTGGCGACCTTAACAGCGAATTCGCCGATCGCGATGCCCAAGTTCTGGCTGCCAGCACCGACAGCGAGTTCGTCCACCTGGCATGGCGTCGTGACCACAAAGACTTGAACGATCTGCCGTTCCCGATGCTGGCTGACGTCAAGCGTGAATTGACCTCAGATCTGGGCATCCTCGACAAGGAAGAAGGCGTCGCACAGCGTGCCACCTTCATCGTCGATCCGGAAGGCATCATCCGTTTTGTATCGGTGACCGACCTGAACGTTGGCCGCAACCCGGAAGAAGTGCTGCGTGTTCTCGACGCACTGCAAACCGACGAGCTGTGTCCCTGCAACTGGAATGCCGGCCAGGACACTCTGAAAGTCGCTTAAATAGCGACCAGCCGCCCTGCGTAACCAAGGCGGCACTGATAACGGATCCTCCGATGGCCAGGGACGGCCCTATTTTTTGACCGAACTGTATTGGACTTAACACCCCAAGGAGCCTCGCTATGTCTATTGATACCTTGAAATCTTCGATTCCCGACTATGCTCGTGACTTGCGCGTCAACCTGGGAAATGTGCTGGCAGAGCGCGGCTCGCCGGGGCTGAGTCCAGAGCAAATCGCGCAGACTGCATTGAGTTGTGCACTGGCCAGTGGCCATCAAGCGGTCATTACAGCCGTTGAAGCGCATGTCAGTGATGTTTTGACCGACGCGCAGGTAAACGCTGCCCGCTCAGCTGCAGCCATCATGGCCATGAACAATGTTTACTATCGGTTCCTGCACCTGGTCGGCAATGACGAGTACCAGAAGATGCCGGCCGGCCTGCGTATGACCGTCATCGGCAACCCTGGCATCCCGAAAGTCGATTTCGAGCTAATGAGTTTGGCTGTGTCAGCCATCAACGGCTGTGGGCTGTGCATCGAGTCGCATGAGAAAGTCTTGCGCAAGGAAGACGTTTCACCGCAAGCGATCCAGAGTGCAGTGCGAATTGCAGCCGTGATCAAGGCTGTGAGTTCGGTGCTTGGCAGTGAGAGAGGCGATCTGGCGGCAGCGGCCTAAGGGCTAGCGGTCTTTCGGCGAAGCCTGCGGCCAAAGCCAACGCTGCCCGGCTACCACCCGGACCTAACGCACAAGCCTCCCTTCTCCCAGTGAGCCATGCGAACGACGCGGGAGAAGGTGACTGCACGCCAGGTGCGCCCAGTTGCAAAACTGAACTCTCAAGGCGCGCCCTTCCCATAATCATCAACATCGGCACAGCCGACCCGAGACCAACGGCACTGACCAAATGCGCATCACGATGTAAGCTAAGTGGTTTTCATCGAGGGGCTTGCCATGAACTGCAAACCAATTCTCGCGCTGGCCATCGCTGGCGCGCTCTCAACCGCCGCCATTGCCCAGGAGGAACCGGCTGTGGACCCGAAATACACATGGGATTTGACCGAGCTTTGGGCGACAGTTGACGACTGGAGCACTGCGCGCGAAGAAGTCATCGCATCGCTGGACCAACTGGAAGCCCGCAAAGGCACGCTCGGTGACAGCGCCGATTCGCTCTACACCACCCTGCGCATGATGTCCGATACGCTGCGCAAGGCGGGCCGCGTGTTCGTCTACGCTTCCCTCAATGCCGACGAGAACCTCGGCGACCCCGAAACGCAGGAGCGCCGTCAACTGGCGCAAATCATGTTCGGCCGCATGAATGAGGCGACTGCCTGGTTTCAGCCCGAACTGTTGGCCGTTGGCGCAGAAAAGATTCGCCAGTTTCAGGCCGAAGACGAGCGCTTGAAGCCGTTTGCGTTCCAACTCGACAATGCCCTGCGCAACGCCCCGCATACACTCGGGGAAGAAGCGGAAACTGTGCTGTCATACTTCAGCCAGCCATTCGGCGCGCCCAATGGCATTTATTCACTGCTGTCCAACTCCGACATCCCGTGGCCGGAAGTGGAAATGTCCGATGGCGAAAAGCACCGCATCGACTCGCCCGGTTATTCACGCTGGCGCGCCAGTGCCGACCGAGATGATCGCAAGCGTGCCTTCGACGAGTTCTGGGGCAAGTGGGGCGAGTATCGCAATGTGACCGGCAGCGTGCTTAATGCGCACCTGCAAACTCAGGTCTCCTTGTCCAAGGCCCGCAAGTACGAAAACGTGCTGACCCGCGAATTGTTCCAGGACAACCTGCCACCTGATGTCTATCGAACCCTGGTGTCCGAGGTCAACGAAGGCCTGCCGACCCTGCACCGCTACTTCAAGCTGCGAACCCGAATGCTCGGCCTGGATCAGATGCATTACTACGACATCTATCCGCCTTTGGTCTCCCTGGACAAAAAATTCGACATCGAGACCTCCAAGCAGATCACTCTTGAAGCAATGGCACCGTTGGGCCAGGACTGGGTCGACATGCAGTCTGAAGCTATTGAGCAGCGCTGGATGCACGTCTACCCGTCACCAGGCAAGCGCTCGGGTGCTTACATGTCAGGTTTCGCTTATGACGTCCACCCCTACCTTCTGCTCAACCACAACGACGATTACGAGTCGCTGTCGACGTTTGCGCATGAGTGGGGCCACGCCATGCACACGCTGTACGCCAAGTCTGAACAGCCGTTCGAAACGGCTGCCTACGCGACCTTCATCGCTGAAATACCGTCGACCTCGCTGGAGCTGATTCTGCAGCAGTACATGGTTTCAAACGCTGAGTCGATAGACGAAAAGCTGTTCTATCTCGGTTCCGGTCTGGAAAGCATGCGCGGTACATTCTTCCGCCAAACCATGTTTGCCGAGTTCGAATTGGCGCTGTATGAAGCGGTGGAGCGCGGCGAGGCGCTGACCGGCGAGAAGATTTCGAACATGTACCTGGAGTTGCTGCGCCGCTACCACGGCCATGACGACGGCGTGGTGTTGATCGACGAGTTGTATGCCAACGAGTGGATGTTCATCCCGCATTTCTACTACAACATGTACGTTTTCCAGTACGCCACTTCACTGACCGCAGGGGCGGCGCTGTACACCAAGATTGTCGACGAAGGTGCCGCCGGCGCCGAGAACTACAAGAGCCTGTTGCGCGCCGGTGGTTCTGACTATCCGTACGTACTGCTGAAGAACCACGGCGTTGACATGG
>BQJN01000028.1 GCA_021604725.1 Lysobacteraceae bacterium
GTCGGCGGGTTGTTTCTGTACTGGAAGAACTTTGGGTCCTCGGGGCATGAAGATTTTGACAGCCAGCCGGTGATCAGCCGATTCCGGCGGTGCGCGGCTGGAAATGCACGTATCAACCGCGAAGGAAAATCATTTCTTAGAGCCAGGGATGTGGTGCGAGCAGGTATTCACTACAGTGAGCTGATTCGTGGGCAGTATCAGATTGATACGGAAAAGATTAAGGGTTGTGTCAATCCGGTGGTGTCGGAACGCGAGCCTAGCCATCAACTGGCCCAGATCAATCACTACATCATCAAGTCAAAACAGGAATATACGGAGAAGATATCCAGGGGCAGCGCTGGGCGGCATTCCAGCTCGCCGTTGCGGGCAGTCGACGCGTTTGCCAAGTTCGATCAGAACGACGAGGAAGATCATATTGCAGACCGCTGGCAGACCGAGGTGCTGGAAGAGCTTGCGACGTTGAAGTCGTTGCTGAGCGGCGAGCCCGAAGGCGAGATTGAGCTGGTCGAGACCTATTGGAATGCCGTGTACGGCAGGGTGCGCTCTGATCGGCCGGTAGACATACGACTGTTGATCAATAACCGTTTTGAATTCTTCAGGCCTTGCCGTGGCCCAATGAATGATGGCTACCGGTATTTTCGCTTTGACCTGTATCAGCGCCCACTCAATCCGGGGGATGAGGCTTGTTTTCAACTACGAGGTGGCGGCCCGGTCACCTGGCTTAAGGTTGATTCGCCGCTGCAGCCGGACCGACCCCGTCGGCCACCGCCCGGGTCGGCAAACTATCAGGCTGATTGATTCGCAGCACGCGATAACAACTTGCTGAATGCTTTGCTGATGCCTGGTGCGATCATCCTCTCAATCAATCGCCCAATCAGCGGTGTCGTGACCGAGAACGTGCTGGTCCACTCTACTTGAGTACCATCGGCGTGCGGTTGCAGTTGCACACGGCCGCCGTGGTGGTCCAGGGCTAGAAATCGACCAACGCTTCCACCCAGTTCTACGATTTTGTACTCGTAATGATCAGGCCGCTGAAATGCGACGATGTCCTCGACGAAGATAATGGACTTGGCGTTGACTACGCGTCTGGCGCCAAGGCCATTTTTCTCCTCGTTTCCGGGTTGGGTGATCCGGCACTGCAAGGCACCCCCAGACAGAAAACGCTCATGGTCGGCGATTAGCGCAAAGGCCTGTTCTGGCTCAAGCGTTAGTGTTTGAGAAACATTGATTGTCTGCATAGGACTGCTACAGGCCTCCTGTAAGCCAAAACAGCGTTGCGATGATGACTGCGCCGGCAAGGTTTAATTGCAGGCCTTTGCGGGCCATGGTTTCGATCGGGACCCGACCGGATCCATACATTACCGCGTTTGGTGCGGTAGCTACGGGCAGCATGAATGCGCAGCTGGCACTGATTGCTGCCGGTGCCATAAAGACGGCGGGGTCGACACCAACGACAGTGCCAGCGGTGGCCAGGATCGGCATCAGCAGCGTTGTTGTCGCGGTATTGCTGGTCACCTCGGTGAGGAAGGTTACCGACAGGCAGATAATGAGAAGTACCAGCAGCGGTGGCAGGTCAGTCAGACCAGTCAGTCCATTGCCGATCGCGCCGCTAAGGCCGGTCGCGGTAAATGCCTTGGCGATGGCGATACCACCGGCGAACAGCAGCAAGACGCCCCAGGGGATTTTGGCAGCCGCCTCCCAGGTCAACAATTTCTTGCCACGGCCATCGGGAATCAGGAACAACAAGATGACAGCGATCAGGGCTACTGCAGCGTCGTTGGCACCTGGCAATCCAAACCATTGGCTCCAACCACCAAACGGTTCTTTGCGTGTCACCCAAGCCACTGCGGTGCAGGCAAATAGTATTAGCACGCGGCGCTCGGCGGTTTGCCACTTGCCAGTGACCGGGATGTCGGCGACGTGGTCGGATTGCAGTTTGCGAGTCATCACCCAGGCGATGATCGGCAGCATGCAGATGACCACCGGAACGCCGACCTGCATCCAATCAAGGAAACTGGGTTCGGTGCCTGTTGTTTCCTGATAGACCTTCATAAAGATCAGGTTCGGCGGTGTGCCTATGGGCGTGCCAATGCCGCCGACCGAAGCGGCGTAGGCAATCGACAACAACAGGCAGGCGGCCAGCTTCTTGTCGGTGCTTCCTTCAAGCGCGGCCAGGGCAACAGGCAACAGCATCAGTGTGGTTGCCGTGTTCGAGATCCACATACTTAGCACCGCCGCTGCCAACATGAATCCGAACACCAGGCGCTTGGGGTTGTGGCCGCCAATCAGGTTGACCATGCCAAGGGCCACACGTCGATGTGCACCGGAGTGAGACATGGCCTGCGAAAGAATGAACCCACCCAGCAACAACAGGATCATTGGATTGCCGTAGGATTGGCCGACCTCATTGGGTGTGAGAACGCCAAACAGAGGAAACAAGGCCAGCGGTAGCAATGAGGTGACCGGCATCGGTATCGGCTCGAATACCCACCATACTGCGCACAGTGTGGTGATTGCCGCCGCCACCTGGGCTTGAGCTGACCAGCCGCCAGCCGCCAGTAAAGTACTGACGAGCAGCGCCAATAACGGGCCGGCAAACAAGGCAAGGGTTCGAGTTGTTTTCACTAATCGTGCTCCATGGCAATGATCGGGGTCAGTTTTTGTGGCAATACCATACTCTGTTCGCTTGCAAAGGGTTCGGCTACATCAATATGATAGGCGAGTCACCGTCGCCACGACGGACGGGGAAATATGGCATTGAGGGGCCATGGGCCATTTCAATGTAGAATGAATTTTTGACTCTAACCAAGTTAAGGGCCGAGATAATGCGACAAAAAATCCTGATACCGGTGCTACTACTGATTCTGGGAGCCTGCTCAAGCGGTAGCAATAGCCCCAGGGCAGTGCCCGCGCCACCGGCAACCAACAACGACGGTAGTCCCGTCACTGGCATTATCACTGCCAATTTCAATCCAAGTATTGCGGTCGTACCGTTTCCGACCAACCTGCTGTTGTTGGGAACGACTGATCTGACGCTCAACATTCCAAGCAGTGACCCAACGGATATCAGCAATCCGGTCAATGCCATGAATGCCATTGATGGGTTTTCTACCAGCGCGCCTTGGTCTACAGGCTTCAGCGCAGCACCGCGACCCGAGTCTGTTGTGCCAGGTAGCAGCGTTCGACTGTTCGAAGTTGCCTTGACCGGCCCTGGTGGCGGCGTCGTTGGTATCGTTCGTGAATTGCAGCCGGGTGCCGAGTATGTCGCTGTGGCTTCGGGACAGAATGTTGTAATTCTGCCGACCAAGCCACTGCCGGAATTGACCAGCTTCATGGCGGTAGTCACCGATGGCATCACCGACTCGCGTGGTAACGACGCGACGCCTGATCAGGCTTACTTCATCGCCAAACGCACCGCGCCGTTGGTCGATGCGCAAGGCAACAGCACCGACCCGTTGCTGGACAACGCGACAGCTCAGGCCTTGGAGCCGCTGCGCCAGTTGACCAACTCGCAAGAGTTTGCAGCGGCGTCAGTCGGCATTTCGCGTGACGATATCGTGATCAGCTGGGTGGCCACCACACAGTCAATTTCACCGGTGATGGGAGCTGTTCGCTCAACCACCACAGCGCAGACCTCATCCATTGTTCCCAGTGGCCTGACAACCGCAGCTATCGGTTTGAATGGCATCGCTGATATTCATATTGGCTACATGGAAACGCCGTACTATCTGGAAGCGTTCAGCGCTACCAACCCGCTCGGACCACTGCAGGGGCGCTGGGAAGCAGCACCAGGTGCTTACGTTCCACCATTCGACGCTTTTGGATTGGACCCAACGTCGACCAATGTCACCTTCGCCAACCCGTTCCCGGTAGTGAAGTCGACAGAAGGCATTCCAGTCATCATTACCATTCCAAATGCGGGCAGCGGCCAGGCCAAGCCAGCTTCTGGGTGGCCAGTGGCTATTTTCCAGCACGGCATTACAGGCAATCGCACGCAGATGTTGGCTATCGCTGAAACCATGGCTCTGGCCGGGTTCGCAACAGTGGCCATCGACTTGCCGCTGCACGGCGTGACCGATGTCACCAGCCCGTTCTATGTGGGCAATACGCCGTTTGCTGCGGTGGCGACTGAGCGCACTTTTGATGTCGACTACATCAACAACGACACCAGCGCTCCTGGTCCAGACGGCATGATCGATGGCTCCGGCGCGCACATGATCAACTTGCAGAGTCTGGTCACCTCACGCGACAACCTGCGCCAGGCCAGTGCGGATTTGTCCACCTTGTCAGTAACCATTCCGACCATGGATGTTGATCTGGACACGGTGCCCGATTTCGATGGCGCGCGTATTCAGATCGTCGCTTTGTCGCTGGGCTCTATCGTCAGCACCCCGTTCCTCGCGGTTGAACCGACGGTAAGCACAGGGGTCTTGTCAGCACCCGGTGGCGGTATTCCGAGAATGCTCGAAGCATCACCAACCTTCGGTCCGACCATTCAAGGCGGTTTGGCCGCCGCAGGTGTCTTGCCGGGAACGCCGGAATACGACCAATTCTTCCTCGCCGCGCAAACCGTGGTCGATAGCGCAGACCCGATCAACTGGTCTGCAGCGGCTGCCGCCGGCAATTCAATCCTGATTCAGGAAATCCTGGGTGACCAGGTGATTCCGAACTTCGTCGCCACGGCGCCGTTGTCAGGAACCGAGCCAATGATTGCGATGATGCAGCTAGCGCCGTTGACTGAGTCGGTAGTCGACCCAGGCGGCATTCGTCGTGTTGCTCGCGTCATCGGCGGATCGCATGGTTCTCTACTTGATCCAACCACCTCATTCGACGTCACTGTCGAATTGCAGGGCGAAGCGGCCTCAATGTTCGCCAGTGATGGCCTGGCGGTTCAAGTCACGAATCCGCAAGTGCTGGCACAGTAGGGGATACCAATATGAAACAGCAACAAAACATGCACACGGGGATTCAAGCCATGAAAAAGCCAGCTTCGCGCATCTTGCGCAGAGCGATTCTGGCCGCCCTGGCCAGCAGCTTTGCGCTGGCCGGCTCCAACGCTAACGCCTTTGAGTTCGACACCGATGGTGATTGGACGGTTAGTTGGGATACTACGGTCTCCTACGGTGCCTCATGGCGCGTACAGGAACGCGACAAGAACAACATCGGTAAGGTCAAGAATGATCCTTTCGTTGTTCTTTTGCCGAACGACCAACAGCGGGCAACGATTGGTCGCTGGTCGGTCAACTCCGATGATGGCAACCTCAATTACGACGATGGCGACCTGATCTCCAACGCCGTCAAAGTAACCACCGAGCTCGATTTTTCAAACGGCCAATGGGGCGGCTTCGTTCGCGCCACGGGTTTCTATGACTTTGAGAACGCGGATAACGACAAGCTGTCGCAAACGGCACAGGACATCGTCGGCAAGCGCATTCGTTTGTTGGATGCCTTCCTGTGGTCTGACTACACCATTGGCGAACGTTACGGCACGGTCCGGGCCGGTCGTCAGGTGGTTAGCTGGGGTGAGTCAACCTTCATTCAGGGTGGCATCAATATCATCAACCCGGTCGACGTTTCCCAGGTTCGCATCGCTGGTGCAGAATTGAAGGAAGTCTTTCTGCCGCAGAACATGCTGTGGAGCAGTCTTGATTTTACCGATAACCTGTCGGCCGAAGGCGTCCTCATGCTGGAGTATGATCCACTTGAGCCCGATCCTGCCGGCAGCTATTTCTCAACCAACGACTTTGCTACCCCTGGTGGCCAGTTCGTGATGTTGGGCTTCGGTACGGTACCTGAAGGCTTCCCGGGGGCAACTATCGCTCGCGCGCCAAACCGCGAACCTAAGGACAGCGATGTTCAAGGTGGTTTGGCCTTACGCTATTACTCTGAAGCCCTCAACGGCACAGAGTTCGGCGCATTTTTCTTCAACTACCACAGCCGCTTGCCGCTGATTTCCGGAACTTCTGTGACCAACTCGTCGCCGGAATCTGGTGAGTACTTCGTGGAGTACCCGAAAAATATTCGCCTGTTCGGTTTGAGTTTCAACACCACTTTGGGCACATGGGCCTGGTCGGGTGAGTACAGCTACCGTCCGAACCAGCCATTGCAGATTGATGACGTCGAGGTTCTGTTCTCAGCACTGAGCCCACTCAACGCCGCTATTGGTGCACCGGGCAACCAGTTCATCAGCCAGCTTGGCGACTATGGCTTCGGCGAGTACATTCAGGGCTATGAGCGTCATGAAGTGTCGCAACTGCAAACCACCTTTACCAAGCTGTTCGGGCCGGACAACATCTTCAAGGCCGACCAGATCGCCTTCGCATTCGAAGTAGGCGGAACCAAGGTTTGGGATTTGCCCGACAAGGACGTACTGCGTTATCAAGGTAACGGTACAGATACCGGCGGTGGTCCTGATGTCACCACGGGTCATCTGCGGAACCCTGAAACACAAGCAGGTGGTTTTGCCGACAGTTTTGCCTGGGGTTATCGAACCATTGCTCGTTTGGACTACAACAGCGCGTTCGGATCGCCTCTGACTCTGTCACCGCGAGTTGGTTTTAACCACGACGTGAACGGTATTGCACCGGGACCGGGCGGCAACTTCATCGAAGGGCGTCGCGCTTTGACCTTGGGTCTGGACTGGAACTACCTGAACAAATGGACAGGAACCATTGGCTATACTCGATACATGGGTGCCAAGGCGTATAACCTGATCCATGACCGGGATTTCATCACCACCAACATCAAGTACTCCTTCTAAATCGAGGCCGACTATGAAACTGAATAAAATTCTTGTTCCAGCCCTCGCTGCGTTGATTCCGGCGATTGGATTGGCCGGCCCCAAACCCGATCAGATCGAGCGCCTGGGTGCCGATCTGACGCCGATGGGTTCTGAGCGTGCCGGTAACGCCGATGGCACCATTCCAGCATGGGATGGTGGTATCACCGAACCGCCCGCTGGCTATAGCGTTGGTGATCACCACCAGAACCCGTTCCCGGAAGATCGCCCGCTGTATACGATCACTGCGGAAAACTACATGGACTACGCCGAGCAACTGTCGCCCGGTCAGCAAGCCATGTTTGCGCGGTATCCGACCTACATCATGAAGGTCTATCCGAGTCGTCGCACCACGTCATTTCCGCAGTACGTTTATGACGCGACCATGGAAAATGGCAAGGTGGCGACTCTGACCGCAGATGGTGAGGGTGTAACCAACGCCAGCGTCGGTTTTCCATTTCCGTTTCCCGAGAATGCCTATGAGCTGATGTGGAACCACAAGCTCAAGTTCAAAGGTGTAGGTGGCGTTCGTTACAACAACCAGGTGGCACCAACAACGGGTGGTAGCTACACCGTAGTGAAACTGCGTGAAGAGCTGTTGGGCTTGTACTACAGAGAGGGCATTACCCAGGAAGAGATCGGCAACATCCTGCTGTACTTCTATCAGGTGGTTGAAGCACCAGCTCGTTTGGCTGGCAACGTGTTGCTGGTTCACGAAACACTGGATCAGATCAAGACCCCACGCCAGGCCTGGATCTACAACCCTGGTCAACGCCGCGTACGTCGTGCACCTAACGTTGCCTACGACAATCCGGGTACCGCCTCCGATGGCCTACGCACCAATGACATGACCGACATGTTCAACGGCGCAATGGACCGATTCGACTGGACTGTTGTTGGCAAGCGCGAAATGCTGGTTCCGTACAACAGCTACGATGCGCACTCAGGCGACCTCGATTACGATGATCTGGTACGTCCGGGGCACTTGAACCCGGATGTGATGCGCTATGAGTTGCATCGTGTATGGGTTATCGATGCCAACCTGAAAGATGGCATGCGTCATATCAACAAGCGACGCACCTACTATCTCGATGAGGACAGCTATCAGATCATGTTGGTCGATCACTACGATAACCGTGACCAGCTGTGGCGTTTCTCTGAGGCGCATTCGATAAATTACTACGATGTGCCGCTGTTCTGGAGCACCATCGAAAGCCACCATGACCTGCAGTCAGGACGTTACGTTGCAGTCGGCCTCGATAACCAGGATGCGGTGAACACCTTTAACATCGAGATGAATGCTGCTGAGTACACGCCGGCTTCATTGCGCAAACGTGGTCGTCGATAATCGTTCGCGTCTGCCAAAAATGAGTTGATACATTGGGGCCGCACTGCGGCCCCTTTTCGTTCGTAGATCATGAGACTTGAGAGGGAACATGCGACCAATAATCATTAGTTGTGTTCTGATGTTGTTGCCATGGGCCGGTATCGCCCAGGACATCGAGCCGATGCCTGCCGAGAAGATGCCGCTAGCCGCAGAACGGTTGTTGCTGGACATTCATTCCACGGGTTCGCGGATGATCGCCGTGGGTACACGAGGTCATGTCTTGTACAGTGACGACGGTGAGCAATGGTCTCAGGCTGAAGTGCCGGTTCGAGCGGCGCTGACCGCGGTGCACGGTGTTGGTGATTTGCTGTGGGCAGTTGGTCATGATGCAGCAATCATCCATAGCGCCGATGCGGGGGCAAGCTGGCAATTGCAGTTCTTTGAGCCTGATCTGCAGCAACCGCTGCTTGACGTCTACTTTATGGATGCCGATAACGGCATTGCGGTCGGTGCCTACGGCATGATCGTTCGCACTGACGATGGTGGCGCCACCTGGTATGACGATCTGATCCACGAAGAATACGACTACCACCTCAACGCCATCGCGCCCGTTGAAGGACAAACACTGGTCATTGCTGCCGAGGCAGGCAACGGCTTTCGTTCGATGGACGGTGGTGAAACCTGGGACTGGTTCGAATACCCCTATTTGGGATCAATGTTCGGTTTGCTGGTCCTTAACAACAATCAGTTGTTGAGCTTTGGTCTGCGCGGCCACATCCAGTCGTCCAATGACCTTGGCGACAGTTGGCGCGAACCGAACAGTGGCATCGAAGATAGCTTGTTCGGTGGCATGGTCGCCAGTGACGGTAGCGTAATTTTAGTCGGTGCAAATGGTGCCATTCTGACGCGAAATGGCGGGCAATGGCAGCAGCATCGGCACCAGGACGACGCGGATCTCTCCGCGATTGTCGAGTTTGACGGCAAGTATTTTGTGGTCGGCGAACGCGGAATCGCCACCTGGGCGCAAGACGGCGAGGGGGCTGAGTAATGGGCAAGTGGATTGAGAATCTGATTTTCGGTCATCGTCGCGCCATTCTGGTGCTGTTCGCGTTGATCACGGTCTTTATGGGCTACAACCTGACGCACCTGAGGGTTGATGCCGGTTTCAAGAAACAGTTGCCGCTGCACCATGAGTACATGCAGACCTTCGAGCAATACGAGAAGGAGTTTGGTGGTGCCAACCGCTTGCTGGTTGCGGTCATGGCCGAAGACGGTGACATGTTCGACACCGACTTCTTCAACAAGCTGGAGAATGTCACCAACGAGGTGTTCTTTATTCCTGGCGTCAACCGCGCCAGCGTTCGCTCAATATTTACACCGAACGTTCGCTTCGTTGAGATCGTTGAAGACGGGTTTGCCGGTGGCAACGTTATCCCGTCTGACTTTTCTCCGACTCCGGAAATGTTCCAGAAAGTACGGTCCAACATCGTCAAGTCCGGTGTTGTCGGCCGCCTGGTTGCCGAAGACTTCGATGGTGCCATGGTCTGGGCGGACCTACTTGAAATCGATCCAACCACTGGCGAGAAAATTGACTACCAGGGGGTTGCGGCCAAACTCGAAGAGATTCGAGAGAAGTACCAGGGCGACGGTGTAAACGTCCATATCATTGGCTTTGCCAAGATCATTGGCGATGTCTCCGATGGCGCTCGCTCGGTGGTCTGGTTCTTCGGCATTGCTTTCGCCATTACGGCGCTGCTGCTGTACCTGTACTCAGGGTCAGTAAAGCTGAGTATATGGCCACTGCTGTGCTCTGCCGTTGCGGTAATTTGGCAGTTGGGCGCGCTCAACCTGCTCGGCTTTGGCATCGATCCGATGAATATCCTGACTCCATTCCTGATATTCGCCATTGGTGTCAGTCACGGCGTGCAGATGATCTCCGGCTGGTCAGCGGAACGCCTGTTCGGCGGTGCTGAAGCCGTCGCTGAGGGTGGTGATATCTGTGAGCACGAAGGTGTCGATGCCGAAACGGCAGCACGCAAGACCTTCAGTCGTTTGTTGGCACCGGGCAGCATCGCACTGCTGAGTGACACCATAGGCTTTTTGACCATCCTGTTCATCAAGATCGACATCATTCGCGAATTGGCGATTACCGCCAGTGTTGGTGTGGCCTTGATTATCTTCACCAATATGGTGCTGCTGCCAATCTTGCTGTCGATCAGTGATGTCGCCAACTTCGACAAATTCAAGCAACGCCATTTGAATGCTGCAGGTCAACGCGATTGGCTTTGGAAGTCTCTGGCCATTTTCACCAAGCCCGTGCCATCGCTAGTGGTATTGGCAATCGCCGCAGCACTATTCGCCGCCGGCCATTGGAAAGGCAAGGAAATGCAAATCGGCGACTCCCAGGCTGGTGTCCCGGAGCTTAGACCCGACGCCCGCTACAACCAGGACGCTGGCGTGATCAGTTCCCGGTTTTCCCTTGGCGTCGATGCCATTAGTATCATCATCGAGGCTCCAGCGCAGTCGTGCACTGAAGATTACGAGGCGATGGCAAACATCGACCGTTTCGGTTGGCACATGCTAAATGTGCCTGGCGTACAGCAAGTGGTGACCTTGCCCTGGGTGGCGAAAATCATCAACTCGGGTTGGAACGAAGGCAACATCAAATGGCGGGTGCTACCACGCAATAACTATGTGATGCGTCAGAACCTGCAGAGCATTGAAACCGATACCGGGCTGCTCAATACCAACTGCAGCGCCATGCCAGTGATGGTCTTCACCGAAGATCACAAGGCTGAGACGATTCGTCGTGTGGTAAACAAGGTCAAGGAATACCGATCGAAATACGGTGCGGGTGCCAACCCACTGGAAGGACAGACGGTGGGCCCGGATGGCTCAGTGCCGGCTGACCAGCTGCAGGCAGGTCAGGTCAATTTCCGCCTCGGTACCGGCAATGTTGGCGTCATGGCGGCCACCAATGAGGACGTAGCAGCGGCACAAATGCCCATGCTGTTCTGGGTCTATGGTGCGATTGTGGTGCTTTGCCTGATCACCTTCCGCTCCATTATGGGCACGATTTGCATCGTTGCGCCGCTGACACTGGTATCGGTGCTGGCTTACGCGCTGATGGCGATGATGGGCATTGGCCTTAAGGTCAATACCTTGCCCGTGGTGGCGCTCGGTGTCGGTATCGGTGTCGACTATGGCATCTATATCTACAGTCGACTGCAAGGCTTCTTGAAGCAGGGCATGACACTGCATGAGGCCTACTACGACACCTTGAGGTTAACCGGCAAGCCGGTCTTGTTTACGGCCATTACCCTGGCCGTTGGTGTCGGCACCTGGCTGTTCTCGGCTCTGCAGTTCCAGGCTGATATGGGCATCTTGCTGGCCTTTATGTTCCTGTTGAACATGATTGGTGCCATCGTGCTGCTGCCGGCGCTGGCGCGCTGGCTGTTGCCGGGAATCAAGAAGTAATGCGCAGCGCACAACAATGGCTGGATCTGTATGGCGTTAGCCACAAGAATCCAACAAACAAGACCATCCACTGGATTTGTGTGCCGGTGATTTACTGGACGGTGCTGGCCTTTGTGTGGTCAGTACCGGCCGCTTTCCTGGGCGACATTGCACCCTGGCTTAACTGGGCGGTGATCACCGTTATCGTTGTGCAGTTGTACTACTTCGTGCTGTCGTGGCGGCTCGCGCTCGGAATGCTGGTCATCAACATTGGCTTGCTGTGGTTCACCGGCTGGCTGGCCAGCGTCTCACCCTGGCCCGTGTGGCAAGTGGCTTTGCTGGCCTTTGTGCTGGCCTGGATTGGTCAGTTTATTGGTCACAAGATCGAGGGCAAGAAGCCCTCTTTCTTCAATGACTTGCAATTCCTGATGATTGGACCAATCTGGCTTCTGGCAGATGCCTACCGACGCCTTGGTCTACGTATTTAACTTTAAGGCGCGGCACCCGCTACACCCAATTGACGAGGAATGGTTTCGTTGAAAGACGCAATTCTTGAAGCCCGTCTGGACCTGCCATTGGTTCACCGTGGCAAGGTGAGAGACGTATTTGCAGTCGATGATGATCGATTGTTGATGGTCGCCTGTGACCGCATATCGGCCTTTGATGTGGTCATGCCGCAAGCCGTGCCAGGCAAAGGCGCAGTGCTCACCGCGATCTCCAACTTCTGGTTTGATCGGCTGGCCAAGGTCGTGCCCAACCATCTGATTTCAACCGACGCCAGCCAGTGGCTCAGTAGCTCGCCGGATGCCGAAGCCCTGGTCAGTCGCAGCGTTCTGGTCAAACGGTTGAAACCTCTGCCGGTGGAAGCCATTGTGCGCGGCTACCTGATTGGGTCAGGCTGGAAGGACTATCAAAGTGATGGGCGGTTGTGCGGTATCGAGCTGCCATCCGGGCTTAAGCAAGCGCAAGAGTTGCCGCAGCCGATCTTCACGCCATCAACCAAAGCGGCGGTGGGCGATCATGATGAGAATATTGCGTTTGACCAGGTCATCGAGCTGATCGGCGAAGATCTGGCAAACCAGGTCCGCGAGGTTTCTCTAACATTGTATAGCCTGGCAGCTCGTTACGCGCTGCACCGTGGCATCATCATCGCCGACACCAAGTTTGAGTTTGGCCTCGATGCCGATGGCTCATTGGTGTTGATGGATGAAATTTTGACGCCGGATTCATCGCGGTTCTGGCCGGTCTCTGATTATCAGGTCGGCAGCAGCCCGCCCAGTTTCGACAAGCAATTTGTTCGTGACTACCTGGAAACCCTGGACTGGGACAAGAAGGCGCCAGGTCCGAACTTGCCAGACGAGATTATCACCGGGACGGCAGAACGATACGCCGAGGCCTGGACTCGATTGACTGGCCCGGCCGGGCTGTAGGGCGGACCAGCAATGAGTTGGTGGGGCAAAGTCCTCGGTGGCACCTTCGGTTTTCTGCTGGGCGGCCCAATCGGCGCATTGCTTGGCGCAGCGCTAGGCCATTCAATTGATTCGGGCGTCGAAGGCTTAAGCTACAACCCGCTGGGTGGTGGTGCCGAGAAAACGCAAATGGCCTTTTTCACCGCCTTGTTTGCGGTGCTGGGTCACCTGGCCAAGAGCGATGGTCGCGTTAGTGTTGCCGAGATTCGGGTCGCTGAGTCGTTGATGGACCAGATGCGCTTGAGCAAGGAGCAAAGACGAGTGGCGGTGCGCCTGTTCACTGAGGGAAAGCGAGCGAATTTCCCGCTCGAAGAGGTGCTTGAGCAGTTCGCATCGGTCGCCGGACGACAGCGTAATCTGCAGCAAATGTTTCTGGAGATACTAATTGATTCGGCGTTGATTGACGGCCCGGTAACGGCAGATGAGCGTCGCGTTTTGGCCCGAACCTGCGTTGTGCTGGGCTTTGAGCCTGGCCAACTTGAGCAGATGATCAGGATGCGCACGCAAGGCCGTCGTCGCGGCCCGGCTAGCCCGAAACAGCCTGCGTTTGACCCCTATGCGGTGCTAGGCGTTGAGGCCAAAGCAACGGATGCTGAGGTGAAACGGGCCTACCGCAGGCTGATGAGCCAACATCACCCGGACAAACTGGTATCCAAGGGCCTGCCCGAAGAAATGATGGATATCGCCAAACAACGCGTCAGAGAAATCAGGCAAGCGTATGACCTGATAAAACAGCAGCGAGGAACCTTAAGATGACCAAGCCCTATGTAATTGCACCGAGTATCTTATCGGCTGATTTCGCGCGTCTGGGCGAGGACACCAAGGCCGTACTCGATGCCGGTGCCGACTGGGTCCATTTTGACGTGATGGACAATCACTATGTTCCGAACCTGACCATTGGCCCCATGGTCTGCGACGCCCTGCGCAACCACGGCATCACGGCACCCATTGATGTCCATTTGATGGTTAAACCTGTCGACCGCATCATTCCCGACTTCGCCAAGGCCGGGGCCAGTACCATTACATTTCATCCCGAAGCCAGCGAACATGTCGATCGCTCCCTGGCGTTGATCAAGGAAAGCGGTTGCAAGGCAGGCCTGGTATTCAATCCCGCCACCTCGCTGGACATTATTCCACTGGTGGCCGACAAGCTCGATATGATCCTGCTGATGTCAGTCAACCCAGGGTTTGGCGGCCAGTCGTTCATCGCCAATACCTTGTGCAAACTGCGCCAGGCCAGAAAGATGATTGAAGACAATGGCTGGGACATGCGACTGGAAGTCGACGGTGGTGTGAAAGCCAATAACATCGCAGAAATTGCAGCAGCAGGTGCCGATACCTTCGTTGCAGGTTCAGCGATTTTTGGTGCGCCGGACTACAAGGTCGTGATTGACCAAATGCGACAGGAACTTGCCGGGTAGATGCAGAAACGAAATGCCCTGGACAGGTCCAGGGCATGATGGCAAGCGTCGCATCTAGGGGTTGATGCGCAGCAACATGAAGTCGTAGTCCGTCCCGCCGTAGCCCGCCAAACCACCCAGCAACACTCTACCCTGCGAGTCGATCGCCATTGAGGTAGGCAGCTCGTAGCCAGTGCCGTAGTTGTAGGGGTAGTGGCGGAATCCGAACAGGCCGAAATTTGTATCGAGGTAGCCCTGCGGATTGAACTGCAGCGCGGCAAAATCACGCCCCGAATCGCTGCTAACTGCCAGTGCGATCACCATGCTGCCATCGCTACGCCCAACCACGCGGGTGGCTTGATTGATCTGGTCCCCAGCGGTGAAGCCCAGGCTGAAACGGCCATTGCTTGGGTTTTGATTGCCAAATGAAGTAATGATCTGCCCAGAGGCCGACAGTAGGGTGGCGACGATACGGCTGGTGCCGTTGCCAGGATCGGCTTGTCCAACAGCCATTATGCTGCCGTCGTTGCGCAGCTCCAGGTCAGCCAGGTGGTCATCGTGGATGCCGTTGATATCAAACCAAATCACCTTGAAGCCAGCATTGCCAAAAGAGCTGTCATCGGAGCCATTTTTTCCTATTTTCCAAAGGACGAAGTCGGTATCGCCGAATGACGTATAGGTACTTCCGCCAACGACGATGTCATCGTTGTCCAGGATACGGATGGCTGCCAGGTGGGTATGGAACTGTGGGTTGGGTGAGCTTTGGCGAACGCCACCTGCGAAGGACGGATCCAGATTCCCGTTCGGCAACAGTCGCGCGACCAACAACTGCAATCCGCCGCCAGAGCCGCTTAGGCTATTTCCGGCGACAATGATGTTTCCTTTCGAATCAACAGCAACGTCATTGATGTAGGCGATTTGACCAGAAGGCAGCGTGCTCAAGCTTGTCACGCCCGCGCCGCCAAATGCCGCTGAGTCAATACTGCCGTCAGGTCGATACTGGCGCAACACGGCCATTGGCTGCAGGTTCTGATCCAGTTCAGTGGTGGCGATGAGCAGGTTGCCATTGCTCAACAGAGCCCCATAGGAGGAATTTCCTTCGGTGGTGTTTGGCAAGACCAAGCGGCCTTGTGTGCCGAAGCTTGCGTCCAGCGTCCCTTGCGCTGTGAACTTGAGAACGACCGGCTTTTTGTTGCCATAGCCGGTGACCCCGCCATAGCCCACTTGATAGATCGAACCGTCACCGGCTATCAGTGTGTCGACTGCGGAGTCCCCGCCGCTCGGAACTAGATCCACAGCCTCAATTGCAATGCCATTGCTGGCGAATGTGAGGTCAATGTCGCCACCGGTAGCCAGGGCGTTATTGCAGACAGTTAGCAGCATAAAAGCAAGTAATGCCGGCAATGCTTTTCGGTACAGATTTGCCATGAGTTGGGTCCTCATCTAAAAGGGGCGCTGAAATGGCCCGGTGATACAAAGCGGTATGGCTAAGGCGAGTTGGTCAGGGCTTGAGGCGCACCACCATGAAGTCATGGTCGGTGTTGGAATAGCCCGCATAACCAGCTAGCAAGGTTCGATTGTTGGCATCGACACCTATTGCAAATGGAACCTCGTCATTGTTGCCATAGGTGAACGAATACAACTGGAGCCCGAACAGTCCGTAGTTGATATCAATATCACCGTTGGCGAGCAGCCTGAACGAGCCGAAATCACGACCGTTGGTTCTGCTCACATGCATTCCGACAACCATTTTTCCGTCTGTCCTTGTCGCAATCCCGGTCGCGCCATTAATCTCGAGGCCCTGACCCAAGTTAAAGGTCAAGCGTCCGTTGCGCGGCGTTTGATTGCCGAAAGAGGTCACGACGGTGCCACTGGGGTCGAAGGCAGTGACGGCGACACTGGATTTACCGCTGTTGGTGCCGTGGTTTGCCTCGCCAACTGCGACCAGGCTACCGTCTGAACGCAAGGCGAGATCGCGCAGTACATCGTCATGGTAACCATTGATATCGAACCAGAAGGTTCGGGTGCCGTTGTTGCCGTAGGTGGCGTCAGTGCTGCCGTCAGCTTTCAGCTTCCAGATGGCAAAGTCAGTATCGCTGTAGCTGGTTTGCACCACGCCGCCTACGTAGACATCACCGTTGATTGCCACTTCAACAGTCAATGCCTCGGAATTCTCGTTGGCAATGGGTGAAGCAGTGGCGATTGAGCCGTTGGCAAATCCTGGATCTTGAAGTCCACTGGGAAGGAATCGGGCGACCAACATCTTGAGCATGCCTTGCTGATATGCGTTGGTCGAGCCGACCACCACGATACGCCCTTGACTGTCTACGGCGACGTCGCCGACTGCCTCATCTGAGTGCTGACCAAGGCCCAGCCCGGACCATGGCAGGGTGAAGCCAGACCAGTCCCTGTCTCCGTTTGGTTTGAACTGCAGAAGAATGATATCGAGGTCGCCATTGCTGGTGAACTCGTTGCTGGCGACCAACAGATTGCCGTTTTGCAATATGGCGCCATAGACAGCGCCGGCAAAGCCGACGCCATGTACGCTGGGAACACGGACCACACCTTGAATACCGAAGTTGGTATCAATGGTCCCTTGGGCGGTGTGTTTCACAATCACCGGTTCTGCAATAGCTGAGTTGGTCCAGTCGGCCTGTGCCATACCCACTTGATAGACCTCACCTGAAGCACTCACAACCAGGTCGTGAATCTCATCGATGCCTCCAGGTATCAAATCTATCGCGCTGATAGCAATGCCGTTGCTGGCAAAGGATGTGTCCAGGTTACCGCTGGCTGCTCCACAGGAAAATGGAAGTAGGACCAGTGACAGGGCTGTTGATGCTGTCAGTTTGGTAAACATACGGGGTTCCTCTAGCTGTTTGCCAGGTGTTCGACGCCGCTTGGGCCTTACCGGCTACTGAAGCTGACCACCAAAGGTGCTCTTCAGTATGGTGTCGTTGCTGTTTTCCAGTCGCGCGGCCAGGTAGTCGAAGTCGAAGTTTGACGTCGACAGCAAGGCCGATGCGCCGATCACGATGCGCTGCTGGGAGTCCAGAGCGATGCTGGAAGCACCTTCGTTGTCGCCACCGAAATCCAGATCGAACACCTGCAATCCAAAGAACCCAAAGCTGGTATCAGTGCTGCCATCGGAGTTGATACGCAGTGCGCCGATGTCGAGCCCATCTGTTGTTGGCACGGTAATGGCCATGACGATCTTGCCGTCGGCTTGGATTGCGACTGCATCGGCAATATCACCGACTGTATCGATCGTGCTAACTTCCAATAGATAGCGGCCATTGCGAGGCGTTTGATTACCGAACTCGGTGACCCATTCGCCGTCGTTGTCTATTACGGCGACCGCGATTTGACCGTCCGTGGTGCCGTCATTGGCATCGCCGACAGCGACCAGCCCGCCCTCCGGTCGCAGCGCCATGTCCTGCATACAGTCGTCGTTGGTGCCGTTGACATCAAACCAGAAGGTCTGTTTGCCGTCGTCATCGAACGTGGTGTCGTCATGACCCAGTGAAGTCAGTTTCCAAAAGGCGAAATCCTCATCGCCGAAACTGCTGAACGTGCATCCGCCAACAAAGACTTCATCATCAGGACCAATGGCGACGCTGGTCGCCCAGGACGCATTGTTGGCAACAAACTCCGTGTAACGAACGCCTCCTGCGTAGCCAGCGTCCAGGGTGCCATTTGCGGTAACGCGCAGACTCATCATGGACAAGGTGCCGCCAGGTTCAATATGGGCGCCAGCAACGACGATGCGCCCCTGGCTATCAATAGCGACCGCATGGGCGCGGTCATCGCGTGAGGCGTCAATGTCAATCGGCAGCAGACCATCGCCGCTAAAGCTGGTGTCCATGGTGCCATCGGTGTTGAGCCGAACAATGGCGACGTTTTGGTCAAACGGTGCAACACCGCGTGTGATGGTGGCTGCCACAACGAGTTTGCCATCAGCTTGCAAAGTCGCGCCAATGCCATCAAGCAGAGTACGATCTACGTTGATGTCGACCACCGTCTCGCCGGAGGATCCATAGTTGCTGTCAACCTGACCGCTTGCCAGCAGTTTGGCGACGACCAGCTTGTGGTTGCCGGATTGCTGTGCAGTGCCCACCAGAACAATTGAGCCATCGTTCATCGGCAGCGCATGATCAAGTTGATCGGTGCCGGCTGAGTCCAGGTCGACCGCGTAAAGTCGTGTTCCACTAGAGTTGAAAGTGGTGTCGAGATCGCCATCAGCAGCCGCTGCGATTTGGCTTGATGTCACTAACGTTGCAATAAGTAGGTTGCGCTTGATATCCATGATCGCCCCTCCGGGTATCTACGTTGAAAGTTGCGATCTACAGTAGATTTTGACGGACTTGCGCGCCTGTCTGACGCCGACGGCTTAATGGCTGATGGCGACGAAAGCGTGGTTGATGAGGGTTTATAGGGTGTTAGAAGCGACGCTGTGAGGAACTAATGCAAGGTGTCGCCAGCCTTTTGGGTCACTACATTCAATGCTGCGTAGCGACCAGGGGGCAGTCCATACTCGGCCTTGAACGTCCTGGAAAAGTGCGAGTAATCCTTAAAACCCGCTTCGAGCCCTGCTTCGGTCGCGGTGTGGCCCTGCTCCAGCAACGCAGCGGCTCTGCGTAACCTGAACTGGCGCAAATAATCACTGGGGGTCATGCCCGTTAACGCCTGCAATTTGCGTTGCAGTTGCCTTTCGCTCAAATGCACCGCCTCGACCAGGTCACTGATTTCCGAATAGGGATTTAGCTTCAGCTGACCGGTTAGAGCGGTAAGGAAACGGTCTTGCCGCTGTTCGTTGGCTTCCGGCAAACCCAGCGTGTGTCGCCGATAGTGATTTTTCAGAGCATCGCGAGTGGACAGTAGATTGGCGATTCTAGCCAGCAGCTCGGTGTCATCAAAGGGCTTGGTCAGGTAATCATCGACGGCAGCCGACAAACCGTCGAGACGGTGCTCGCGAGCAGCCAGCGCGGTGAGCATGATGACTGGCACATGGCTACAGGCCGGGTTCTCGCGAATATCGCGCGCCAGATCCAAACCACTTGCACCGGGAAGTTTGACGTCGGAAAGCACCAGATCAGGGACCTGATCTGCAATGTGCTGCAGTGCCGATTCTGCGTCAGCGAAATCAGTGACCTGATAGTGTGGCGAAAGCAATTCAACAAGGTAGTCGCGCAACGCGCTGTGATCTTCAACAATAGTGACCGCTGGCGCGTTAGGGTGGGCTGTGCTTCGCTCTCTGGCTGCGCCTGCAGTGTCGTTGCCCCAACGCTCAATAGCATTGTTCTCTGCGGGCGGCGCGTCGGTCTGGTCGGCGATGGTCGCCGCCTGACCTGAATTCAGTGAAACCGTAAAGGTGCTGCCCCGGTCCAGCTTGCTTTCCACTGAAATGGTGCCGCCAGCGCGTTCGACCAATTCAGCCACCAGAGCCAGTCCCAGGCCACTGCCCTGCACCTCAGTATTGGCATTGCTGCCGCGCACAAAGGGCTCGAAAATCTGTTCAATCTCGCCTTCCGCGATGCCCACTCCGTTGTCGGAGACTGCAAATTGAACCTGGTCGCCGACTTGGCTTAGCGAAACCTTGATACGGCCACCACTTGGCGTGTACTTGACTGCGTTTGAAACCAGGTTAGTGACGATTTGATCGAAATGCTCGGGTCGAACTAGCGCCGACAGCTTGCCTGCTACCTGAACTTCCATGTCATGCTCGGCTGCGCGGGCCAGAGGGTCGAGGCTGGCGACCAAACCCTCGGTCCGTTGCGATAACGGTACTGCGTGATCTGCGCTATCTGCGGGTTCGGCCATCGACAGCATGCCATCGACCAACTGTTTCAGATGTTGCGCGTGCTGCCCGATACCATTTGCAAGGACCGTGCTGTCGGCGTCGGGTTCGGTGCGCAATCGTCTTGCGTATCCCAGAATCAGGGTCAAAGGTGTGCGAAATTCGTGAGAGACCGCGGCCAACAAACGCTCGCGCTCCTGCAACGCTGCCTTCAGTTCCGTAACCTGGCCACGTATGGTCTGGCCCTGGGTAGTTAACCGTTGCTGGTCGGTTTGCTGCTGGGCATTCAGCGCTTGCACGCGGCGAGCCAGGCCGCTGAGTCGTCGATACAGCCAAAAGTAAGCCAATGCAAAGCCCGCCAGCATGCCGGCAATCAGGGCAATGACTAAAGTGTTCGAGGCAAATTGCTCCATGGGCTTATTCTATCAGCCCGCTTCTGGGCATAGGTCACTTTGCATCGACAACGCTTGGTCTGTTCGGTAGATTGGACTGGTCGAAAACCACTGAGCTCCAGGGAGAGCCTAGATGGAAATCAAACCAACCGCATTAAGCAGTGGCAGCAAGCTTGGCCGTTTTCTAATTCTCGATGCCGTGGGGCAGGGTGGCTCGGGTGCGGTATACAGCGCGTATGACCCGAAACTGGATCGCAAGGTGGCGATCAAGGTGTTGCCGCGGGGCTCACGTGAGGATGCGCTACGTTTGGCCCGTGAAGCGCGATCGCTGGCGCAGCTGTCGCACCCCAATGTGTTGGCGGTGTTTGAGGTCGATGAAGATCAGGGCGTGTCCTATCTGGTGACCGAACTGGTAACGGGCAGTGACCTGGCGCAATGGCTCAAGTCTGCGCACCCCTGGGCTGAGGTACTTGAGCTGTTTATGGACGCCGGCGAGGGGTTGCAGGCAGCGCACGCCGTTGGCTTGGTGCATAGAGACTTCAAGCCAGCCAACGTTTTGATTGGCGACGATGGGCGAGTTCGCGTGGCTGACTTTGGACTGGCTAGACCGGCCGATACCAGCACACCTACAGCTCGGACTGCGCCACTGTCTGGTGACAATGTACGTTTGACTGAAACCGGGACCTTGTTTGGTACACCGGCCTATATGGCACCCGAACAGTGGCGAGGCGAATTGGCCGACGCCCGAAGTGATCAATTCGCTTTCGCCAGTGCCCTCTATGAGGCGTTGTATCGCGAGCCGGCATTTTCCGGACAGGGCGGCGATGCGAGGCTGCAGTCTATGGGTGAAGGCCCAATGGAGCCGGTTGACCGTCGTCGTGTTCCGCATGCGGTTCACCAGGTTCTGGAAAAGGCTTTGGCTTACGATCCAGAACAGCGTTTCGAGGATATGCCGGCTTTGCTTTCGGCATTGCAAAAAGCATCTACCTTAAGGCGACGACAGCGAACCGCTGTGGCTGGCGTGGCGGCGGCGGTCCTGATCGGGATGGTGGTGGCCAACTTTAGTCAGCCAGACAAGTGCCTGCCACCAGCGGGTTTTGGCGTTGCGTGGCAAGAGTCTGCTCGGCAACAGATCAGAACGGCCTTTTCCGCCACCGGTTTGCCCTATGCCGACCAGGCCGCGACCCAGTTGTTTGCCATCGTCGACAACTATATGGACGGCTGGGAGAATGCCTTCGTCAGTGCCTGCGAAGCCACCCACGTCACCAATGAACAGTCATTGGACTTGCTCGACAGACGTATGGTTTGTCTGGACTCTCGCCGCAGCCAGCTGGACGAATTGGCTGAACTGATGAAGACCGCCGATGCCAACGTTGTGCGTCGATCGGCGCAGGCGGCAGGCGCACTGCCTGATTTGGCCCAGTGTGCCGATAGAACTGCGTTACTGAGCCGAAACCCGTTGCCTGCCGAGGCCAGTGCTCGTGAAGAAATGGAGTGGCTGGACCGGATCATATCCAGAGGGCAGGTGATGCATGATGCTGGCCAGTACCAGCAAGCTGACACCATGTTGACTGAGCATCGTGACCGCGCGATCGAACAACCGTTTCTGCCAACCCACGCCCGATATAGGGTGTTGGCCGGTCAGGTTGCCTCCCGCCTCGATCAACTGGACAGAGCCATTGATGACCTCAAGCAGGGGCGTTTTCTGGCGATGCTAGGTGGCGACATGGATTTGGCCATGCTGGCAAACGCCGAATGGCTTTGGAATGCGGGTTATTTGCAGGCCGATTATGAAACCGGTGAGGAATTGGCCATCGTTGCGCGTGAGCTGATGCAGCGTGCGTCACTAGGCAATGTTTCACAGGCCGCCTTTCACAATGCGTTTGGCAGCATGCGGCAAACGCAAGAGAATTTTTCCGAGGCGATTGCAGAGCTGGAATTAGCGGTTGATCTGTACCGTCAGGCGTTTGGCGACCCCAGTTATAAACTTGGGGCAACGCTCTACAACCTGGCCAATGCTCAACGTCAACATGGGTTAACCGAACAAGCCGCGGAAAACTATGGGCGGGCCATGAACACTTTTTCCGCAGCAATAGGTGATCAACATCCGGTAAACGCCATTCTCCTTGGTGGAGTGGGCGGATTCCTGCATGAACAAGGTGACCTGGAAGGGGCGCGCGAGAGCTTGCTTAAGGCCCTGAAAGTGGCTGAACTAAACTATGGGCCCGACCACACAGAGACGGCGATTGTGTTGCAGAACCTCGGGACATTGTCCAATACCGAAGGGAAATCAGCTGATGCTGTAGCTTACCTGTCCAGAGCGTTGGCCATTCTTGAAAACTCACCTGCCCCTGATGCCGTTTGGGTTGAGGAAAGCAGGGTGCCGTTGGCGCAAGCAATGATTGACTCAGGTGATCCGCAAGGGGCACTGGACATGTTGAGCCGGGCCTCGGCCACTTTGGGAGAAGAACAACATTTGACAGCCGCGCAATTGGCCTATCAGCGTGCCAGGGCGCTGCACGCATTGGGCGCGGAACGAGCTGTGGTCGAGTCAGAACTGCAAGAATCGGAGCGCCTGGCTGCGTTGACCGAAGAGCGCCGGACAGTCGATGGGCTGCACATCAATATTGCCAATTTTCGCTCGCAAATGGATTCCAAGCAAAGCCCATAGCGTAGCTCACAAGATGCAGTAGTCGTTGATGTTCGAGCGGGCGGTCTGGTCAGGCAAACAGATCAGGCTGTCGCGCCACGCCGGGGACCTTGAACCGTTCAGTGACCAACGGCCGCGGCGCTTGCGCATTTAGCCCATATTTGCGGCATGCGCTGGAAAAACGTTTGTCGATAAGGTCGGCGAATACACCTTGGCCGGTGCGCCGAGTAGCAAAGTCGGCGTCGTACAACTTACCGTCACGCAAGGATCGCATGGTGTTGAGCACGCGCTCCTTTCGGTCCGGGAAGTGTGCCTCCAGCCACTGGGCAAACAGGTCCTTGACCTCCCAGGGCAACCGCAACATCACCCAATTGGCATGCGTTGCTCCGGCCTCGGCCGCCTTGCCAAGCAGCGACTCAAGCTCGTGATCGTTGATGAACGGGATGATCGGAGCGACCAATACGGAAACAGGGATACCGAGTTGCTGCAATCTTCGAATGACCTTGAGCCGTGCCCGAGGGCCAGCCGTTCTGGGTTCCATCGTTCGTTTCAGTGGGTTCGACAAGGTGGTCAGGCTGACTGTTACTCGAACCAGCCGACGACGCGACAGAGCATGTAGCAAATCCATGTCACGCAGAATCAATGCGCCCTTGGTGGTGATCGTTAGTGGGTGGCGAAAATCCAACAGTACCTGCAACAGGTCGCGCATGATGGCTTTGTCTCGTTCCACCGGTTGGTAAGGATCGGTGTTGGTTCCAAATGCGATCGGCTTGCATTGATAGCTGGGTGCGGACAATTCGCGGATTAGCAGCTTTACCGCATCTTTCTTGTAGAACAGCCGCGTTTCAAAATCCAGACCGGGTGACAGCCCAATGTAGCTGTGCGTTGGTCTGGCGAAGCAATATATACAGCCATGCTCGCAGCCGCGGTAAGGGTTTATTGACTGCTCAAAAGGCACATCAGGTGACTGGTTGCTGCTGATCAGGGACCTGGCAGGCTCGGGCCATAGCGTTGTTTCTCGGTCCTCTGCGGTCGCAGCCGCCTCACCGTGGAGTGTCTCGAACCGACCCGGTGGATTGCTGAGGGCGCCTCGCGTCGCGGAAGGTTTTGCTGCCAGTTTCATATGGCCAGTATACTGTATAAAAAACCAGTTACAAGTTGTTGCTGGATATTTGTCGTTGACACCTTGCAGCCACTTGCCCATTGTTTGTGCGCATGACTCAAGAAACCATTCAATACGCCAGCGTCATCCCGGAAGGGAACATGGCTGTGCTGTCGAAAGCGGAAATTGCGCGCTTGCTGGACGCCAGCAGCGGTGGGGGATACGACCTGCTGCGCCGTTGTGCCCTGGCGGTGCTCAACAGTGGTTCGGAAATCGACGACGGCGAACAAATGTTGGCGCAGTATCCGGATTTCCACATTGAGCCAACGCAACAGGATCGCGGCTTGCGGGTTGAGCTGCGGCATGCTCCAGCTCGTGCCTTCGTCGACGGCCGCATAATCCGCGGCATCAAGGAACATTTGTTCGCTGTGCTTCGCGACATCGTGCACATTCAGCAAATGCTGCGGGATGGCGTGTTTGATCTTGACACCTCGGCGGGTATCAGCGACGCGGTGTTCAGTTTGTTAAGGCACGGCGGTGTTCTTTGTCCCGGTGTTGATCCTAACCTGGTGGTTTGCTGGGGTGGCCATTCGATTTCGCGTGAAGAGTACGATTACACCAAGGAAGTGGGCTATCAGCTAGGCCTTCGCGGTGCCGATATCTGTACCGGTTGTGGTCCGGGCGCGATGAAAGGGCCGATGAAGGGCGCGACCATCGCTCATGCCAAACAGCGACAGGGCGACGGCAGATACATCGGCATTTCCGAGCCCGGTATCATTGCTGCCGAATCCCCCAACCCCATCGTCAACCAGTTGTTGATCATGCCGGACATCGAAAAACGGCTGGAAGCTTTCGTTCGCCTGGCGCATACCATTGTGGTGTTTCCTGGTGGCGTAGGTACAGCTGAGGAGATCCTTTTTCTGCTCGGAGTACTGTCACACCCGGACAATGAAGACGTCTGCTTGCCACTGATTTTTACCGGTCCTGCCTCCAGCGAGATGTATTTCCGCAAGATCGATGCCTTTATTCGTGACAGCATGGGCTCCAAAGCGGCCAATCGCTATCGCATTATTATTGATGACCCGCCGCAGGTGGCGCGTTCAGTGATGGCCGGGATAAAGCAGGTCAGGCAAACGCGGATTCAGAACAAGGATGCCTTCTTCTTCAACTGGCTACTGAAACTGGATGAGCGATTTCAAAAAACGTTTGATGCGACCCACGAAAATATGGCGGCGCTCGACTTGCGACGGGATTTGCCACCACACGAGATCGCAGCCAATTTGCGTTGTGCTTTCTCGGGGATTGTGTCGGGCAATGTAAAACCGGAAGGCATTCGGGCCATCCGCCAACACGGCAAGTTTCGGTTGAAAGGTGATCCGGACCTGATGGCGACGCTGGATGAGTTGCTGCAGTCTTTCGTGGAACAGCACCGCATGAAATTGCCGGGCAGCGACTACCATCCCTGCTACGTGGTTGAGCGCGTTTAATATCGCCACAAAAAAAGCCCGGGCCGAAGAGGGGAGCCCGGCCCGGGCCTGCAGTCAACGCTCGCTGCGGGGAAAGAGACTTGAAGCAGAGCGTTGACTTGCAGTCTACGCGGCTGCGTATTCGAAAAACGTTAATCAATACGTAAAGTGGCGTTAAGGTAGTTGTGCCGAAGGTCATGAAGACTTTGAACATCGGAATCATCGGAGCAGGATTTGCTGGCATGGCTTCAGCCCTGCTGCTGAGTCGGCAGGGCCACCGGGTGACCTTGCTGGAACGCTTTGCGTCACCCCAGGCGGTCGGAGCCGGCATCCTGTTGCAGCCTTCGGGGATGTGGGTGCTGCAGCAACTGGGGGTGTTGCAGGATGTGGCGCTGCGCGCAAGTCGCATTCACGCTTTGCATGGCGTGACTGGGCAGCGGCGTGTACTCGATCTTAAGTACAGCGACTATCATGACCAGGCCTTCGGTTTGGGCGTTCATCGTGGCGCCTTGTTCGATGCGCTGTTCAAGGCCACCAGTGCTGCGTCAATCAATATCGAGGCCGGTTCGGAGGTTGAGTCGATCGACCCTGATGGCACCATCACGGTGGCTGGCAAGTGTCGGGCATTTGATCTGGTGATCGTTGCCAGCGGTGCCCATACCCGCCTGGGTCGGCACCTTGGACTAGAGATTTCCGAAGCCGAATACCCCTGGGGCGCGGTATGGAGTGTGTTGCCTGGCGAGTCGATCGAACCTGGCGTTTTGTCGCAGGCCTACGATGGTGCACGCAAGATGGCGGGCTTGCTGCCGAGCGGTCGCGATCCGAATAGTGGGCACACCTGCACCAGTTTCTTTTATTCGGTTCGCTGTGATCAGCGTCAGGCGTTTTCTAAGCAGCCCATCTCACGATTTCAGGACCAGGCATTGGCGTTGTGGCCGCAGGCCGAACCCTGGCTTGGTCGGATTGAAAGCCACGACCAATTCACCTTTGCCAGTTACCGCGACACCATCATGTCGCACTGGCACAGCGGGCGCGTGGTGGTGATCGGTGACGCCGCCCATGCCATGAGCCCGCAATTGGGGCAGGGAACCAACCTGGCGCTGGTGGATGCTCTGGAGTTGTCTTCAGTGCTGGAACAGTCGCGCCGGTCAATACCTGCACTGTTGGCCCAGTACAGTGCGCGGCGACGAAGTCACATTCGCTTCTATCAAGCTGCCAGCCGCATTCTTACACCGTTCTATCAATCCGACAGCTGGTGGGCAGGCGCTTTGCGGGACTGGACCACGCCAATTGGCTCACGCGTTGCCCCTTTCAACCGCCAAAGTCTGGCCACCCTGGTTGGCTTCAAGACCGGAATTTTTAGCAGCTTGTTGAACAAATCCGAGCGGGAACAATTGTTCGCATCTATTGAAGATTCGCTGGAGCAAGCGCCATCGGCTTGATTCGTGGGCCGGTAGTGCTATCTTGGCTGGCTTGAGAACAACTGAGTACTGCAGGAAATGAAAAGACATCACTGGATAAGTGCCTTGTTGGTCATGCTTTGGCCCCTGGCCCAAGCGGTCGCCGAGGAGGCCGAGACAAGCGAAGAGCCAAAAGAGCCTGAGTGGAGCGTCGACGGCGACTTTGGCGGCGAGATCAACACCGTCAGCTTTAGCACCGACGAAGGCACCTGGATGAACCTCGATGTTAGTCCGGATGGCGAGACGATTGTCTTCGACTTGCTGGGCGATATCTACACTGTGCCGATTTCCGGTGGTGACGCAACGCGGCTAACATCAGGGGCCGCTTTCGACATCCAACCCCGATTCAGTCCGGATGGATCACAAATTTCATTCACTTCGGACCGTGCCGGTGGCGACAACATTTGGGTCATGTCCGCCGATGGCGGTGATGCCAGGCAGATCACTGAAGAAGACTTCCGCCTGCTCAACAATGCGGACTGGTCGCCCGATGGTGAATATATCGTGGCGCGCAAACACTTCACTTCACAGCGCTCGCTGGGCGCGGGTGAAATGTGGCTGTACCACACCGGTGGCGGCAAGGGCGGTATCCAACTGACCAAGAAGAAAAACGACCAACAGGATGCCGGCCAGCCGGTGTACTCGCCAGATGGCAAATACATCTATCTGTCCGAGGACATGAGCGGCGGATCGACCTTTCAGTACAACAAGGATGCCAATGGCCAGATCTATGTGATTCGTCGTCTGCATACCGATAACGGTCAGATTGACGAGTGGATTACCGGCAATGGGGGTGCTGTGGCACCGGCTCCGTCGCCGGATGGTCGTTACGTGGCATTCGTCAGAAGAGATCGCGACAAGAGTGTGCTCAATATCTTCGACAATGAGTCAGGGCGGCAGATTCCGCTGTTTGATGGCTTGAGTCATGACCAGCAGGAAGCATGGGCTATTTTCGGGCCGTATCCGAATATGAGCTGGACGCCGGATAGCGAGCAGATCGTGTTCTGGGCGCAAGGTGGCATCCACAAGATTGACGTTGCGAGCCGCGAAGTCAGTGAGATTCCGTTCTCGGCGGACGTTGAACAAACGGTAGTCAGTGCTGTGCGCAGCGATTTGCCAATTGAAGATGGCCCGTTCACGGTGCGCATGATTCGAGACGCGGTCACCTCACCAGATGGAAAGTGGCTGGTGTTTCATGGTGCCGGCTACCTGTGGAAGAAAGAACTGCCGGATGGTGAACCCAGTCGACTGACACGCGGCGATGCCTTTGAGTACGAGCCGGCGTTTTCTCCGGACGGTCGCAAGCTGGTTTACGTCAGTTGGAGCGACGACGAACTGGGTGGACTGCATGTGATCGGTGTCAACGGTCGCGGCCACAAGGAACTGTCGGAACAGCCGGGTCACTACCGTGAGCCTCGCTTTTCACCCAACGGCGAGATGGTCACGTTTCGCAAGGAACAGGGCAGTTTCCTGCAAGGCTATGACTACGGTTTGAACCCCGGCCTGTATTGGATGGATGCCAAAGGCGGAGACGAGAACCTGATCACGCGAGGCGGGGCCGAACCGGCATTCACCGCCGACAACCAGGGCATCTATTACTTGAGTGGCGGTGGACTGGAGAAAACCTACAAGCGCATCAAGCTGGACGGTACCGATGATCATGAAGTATTCAAACTCAAGTACATCGACCGTGTGGTTCCTAGTGCCGATGGCCGCTGGATTGCATTCAATGAGCTGTATCAGGCTTACGTAGCGCCCTTGCCGCCCGCCGGCTCAGTCATTGACTTGAACAAAGACACCAAGGCGCTGCCTTTGCGTAAAGTGACGGTTGATGTGGGCTCTGACTTGCATTGGTCGAATGACACCTTGCATTGGCTGATGGGTGAAGCGTATTTCAGCCAACCACTTAAAGACATGTTTGCGTTTGTTGACGGTGCGCCGGAGGAGTTGCCAGAGCCTGATTCACTGACTGGTGTCTCGATTGGCCTTGAGTTGGAAACCGACATCCCGCAGCAAACCCTGGCACTGACCGGGGCGCGTATCATCAGCATGAACGGCGATGAAGTTATCGATAACGGCACCATCGTCATCGACAACAACCGCATCAGCGCCATTGGTGCGGACGTGGAGGTTCCAGCCGGTGCCGAAGTGGTTGATGTCAGCGGCAAGACCATCGTACCCGGATTCATTGATGCGCACGCCCACGCTGGCCATTTCCATGGTGGGCCATCGCCGCAAAGCAACTGGGCGTACTACGCCAACCTGGCTTATGGGGTAACGACGTCGCATGACCCGTCAGCCTTTTCCGATTTCGTGTTCAGTCAGGCGGAGATGGTCAGGGCCGGCACATTGGTTGGGCCGAGAATCTTTTCCACCGGCACCATCTTGTACGGTGCGGACGGCGATTTCAAAGCAGTGGTCAACAGCCTTGACGATGCGCGCTCACACCTCAACCGTATGAAGGCGATCGGCGCGCACTCGGTCAAGAGTTACAATCAGCCGCGCCGCAACCAGCGCCAATGGATCAATCAGGCCGCTCGTGAGTTGGGCCTGATTGTCGTCATGGAGGGTGGTTCAACGTTCTATCACAACATGACCATGGTGCTGGATGGCTCCACCGGCATTGAGCACAACATTCCGATCGCCCCCCTATACAAGGATGTGGTCGAGGTCTGGTCGAATACCGACGTTCGGTACACGCCCACCCTGGTGGTGAGCTACGGTGGGGTCAGTGGCGAATACTATTGGTATCAGCACACCGATGTGGCCGATACCGAGCCCTTGAACAACTTCGTTCCGCAATGGACACTAGATGCCAGGGCCAGACGCCGGCAAATGACGCCAGAGGAAGAGTACAACCACATTGATGTCGCTCGCGCCGTCGAAGTCGTTCGCGAAGCGGGGGTCAAGGTACAAACCGGCGGCCATGGTCAAATGCAAGGCATGGCCGTGCATTGGGAGATGTGGTCATTGGCTCAGGGCGGCATGTCGCCACACAACGTATTGCGGGCAGCAACCATCGATGGTGCCGACTACCTGGGCCTTGCCGGCGATACCGGCTCGCTGGAAGTGGGCAAACTCGCTGACCTGGTCGTGCTGGATGCCGATCCGCTTGAAAACATCCGCAACACCGAGAAAACGGTCATGGTGATGATCAATGGTCGCCTCTATGACACGCACAGCATGAACCAATTGCAGCCGGAGGCGAAAGAGCGCCCGATGTTATGGTTCGAGCGGGAAGGGGCGGCGCGAAGTGCGGTAGGCCTCGGTGGTCAGGTTGAGACCATGGATGCTCATCTGGATTAGAACGAATCGGATTGCTTGCGAAAAAGGGGCCATTAGGCCCCTTTTTTGTTGGTGCTATTGGCGCAAGGCTTTCTTCAAGAGCAGGTCGCTCATAAACCACAGCGGGATCAGTACGATGATGACGATGCTGGTTTTTGCGACTTGACCGTCACCGTTGCTCAAGATCAACGCGGTTGCCAGGATGGCTGCGGCGAACATGATGGCGTTGCCGAGGATCAACTTCATGGCTTTGCTTGACTCCGGTTTCCACTGTGGTCGCAGTTCCTGCCGAGCGGTTTGAAACGCCGACGCTTCGGCCTCGCCGTTGGCCTGCAGCTCTTCGATGCGGCAACGGAGGTGGTCTTCCAGCTCGTCCAGACGCTCGGCTCGAATGCAGTTGAAGCGACGTAGCTTTCCACGCCATCGAGCAACTTCTTTATCTAAATCAAACATATACATCTCCGTTTCCTAACATGACATTGATCTTGTTCCAGATCTGCCGTTGCTCATTCAAGGATTGCTGTCCAGCATCCAGTAGTCGGTAGTACTTGCGCTTGCGGCCGGTGTCGGCCTTGCCCCAATAGGCTTCAATCAGCCCTCGCTTCTGCAAGCGGTGCAGGATCGGATACAGCATGCCGTCAGCCCACTGCATCTGACCGGCCGACAACTCGCGTACTTTCTGGATGATGCCGTAGCCGTAGCTGTCACCCTGACCAAGGATGGACAGGATCAAAGGGGTGGCTGACGCCGCCACCAGGTCTTTCGGTAGCCCTTCCACACAATGCTCCTGTGAATTGATTAATACATAGCGAATCTATGTATTAACGATACATAGAAATGCTATGTATTGCAAATAAGTCGCTTGCGATGTGAATTTGCAACCCTGAGACCTCTACTTCGTCATTCCGGGCCGTGTCATCCCGGGCCCGGACGACCCGGGACCCGAATCCATCTTTGATTGCGCAGCGGTGTGAAAATGAAAACGAGCAACGCTCGCCTCATTGACCTCCTTTTCTCATTGTGCCCATTTCTTTGGGCGGACGGTGTCCGCAACTTTGCGCGTTGCGTCTTAAGAAAGTGAACAGGAGATCAAAGGGGCTGCATACGCAGCGTATTGAAATGAAAATATTTCCGTGCCATGCGCTTCTTGATCCCGGTCCCGGGTCCAGGCCCGGGATGACACGTTGCCTGCTTGAACTCAGTCGAAGGCGTGGTCAAAGATCAGATCAGAGCCAAGCGTTGAGAATTCGACATCGACACGCTTGAAGTTGCCCTGTAAATCAGCCACTTCCATGCGAACGTGGCCGTCGTCGATGGGGCCGAATGAGCCGCCGATGTCGATTTGGTAGACACCTGGATGGGTCTCGACAGCAAGATCTGCCAGCTCACTGCCCGGCGGGCGGCCTTGTACGACCAGATCGGCCGTTACCGATAAGGTGCTCAGGTCCAGCCCCGAATTGGCATCGATCATGCCGAACTGAATGTCATCGAACGGTGGCGCGTTGCCCTGCGATGGGCGGTTCACACTGAGCGTGGGTCGCTGGTCATCAGCAAACCAGCCGTAGATACCAAGATCGATCGGCGCGCCCAGGTCAATCCAGCGCCCAATCATCATTTTCTCGTCGATGGTCAGTTCGGGTTCGGTGCCTGGCGGCGGCATGATGCTGCCGGTGAAATCGATATCAGCTTCATTCGGGTTTGCCCCAGTCGGCAGCGTCGAGGCATCACCGAGAACCGATTCGGTAGGGTGGTCGGCATTGTCCCAGCCATCGAGACGTTGGCCAAAAACTTTCCATACCAGCAAGCTGCGTCGCGCCTGAAACTTGCGCACGTAGCGCGAAGCATTGGTTTGTCGCCAGGTACCGTTGCTGATCACCGGCGGGTAGCCGAAGTCGGCGTTTCGGTCATCGGCCAGTCGTGCATAGTCGCCGGGAAGCCCATTGATCGGTGTCAGGTCGTCCAATACCAGGTTGCCGGGTGGGTTGGGGTCGCTTTGGCTGTGGCAGCTCACACAGCTGCGGGTCAGAATCGGTCGGATATCACGAATGAATTCAACATCGACCATCGGCGTTGCTGCCAAATGCAGCGATGGCGTGCCGTCGGTTTCCTGACTGACCATGGGCGTTTCGTTGTACAAGTCCAGCATCGGGTAGTCTGGTGCTGCGGCAGCGGTGGTAGCAAAATCCAGGGGCTGCTGACTATGGGCATGACAACCACCGCAGTCGGTGCGAACTTCGCCGGGTCTCACTTGATGCCAGGTTTGTGCCATGTTAAGCATCAGGCCATTACGGTCGATGGTTTGAAAGGTGAACGGCGTATCGGCCGGGATCTTGGCCAGAAAACTGGTATCCGGATTGCCTTCGCTATCCATTACCGGCTGGCCATTGCCGTCTTCTTTGCGTAAAGGGATTTCACCCATGATGCGGTGCCGCTCATTGGCGAAGTTGTCAAACTGCTGGCCATAGTTCGGGCCATAGCTGCGGTGGGTATTGGCTTCCAGTGCGACCAGGCGTACGGCCCAAATCTCGCTGTCGTCATACTTTCCGGCATCGGAACCCTGGTACACCCAGTTGCTGGACTGGCCGTTTTCTGAGGTGTTGAAGGCATCCAGACCATCGAAGGTGTTGGCCCAGGACGGTGTGTAACCGGGAAAGCTCTCACGTTTGTAAAAGCTCGATGTGCCAATCAGACCGTAGGGTGTGCCGGCAGGTAAGGCCTCATGTGCTGTGCCGTCATTCGGCAACCAGGGCAGATTCATCGGTTCCTCTATGCCATGAACGGCTGAATACGGAACCACAGCTCGCGGCCACGCTTCGTTGTATTGGTCACTGTTAACGACCAACTCCATGTCGGCCGGGTCCCAAATGGCGTCGGCATTTTCGATGACGTAGATGCCGCCGTCGTAATAGGGCAGGGTAGTTGGGCGATTCAGGTCGTTGGCCGGCCCGGGTGTCCAAACCACCAGTAGATCATTGTTCGGAGCGCCTGAGGGGTGCGTGACCTTGCCTACGCGTGTCGTACCATCGTCGCCAATTGGCGCTGCATTGTCGTTGGCATGCGTAAACGGCGTCACCGCCGTGGTGCCCCAAGGCGTGAACGGCATACGAACCGGCCAATAGAAGCCGCCATCGGCGGTGGCATCAATCGGAGGGTTGTCGCCAGGGTAGGCATTGCCGAAGGGCGGTGTTCCCGGTGGCGGGGCGACCGGAATTCGATACATGGCACCAAAGCCATTGTTGTTCAGGTTGTAGTAGTCGGTGACAACCAGATCGCTATCGCCAAGCTGAGTCATGAAGTGAAATGCTGATGGCGACTTGAAAGCACTGACCACCGGTGCCCAGTTGCGTCCATCCGGATAGATGGACCAGATACCCCATAGCCTTTGATCGCGCAGGCCCTGTGATTCGTAGCTGGAAAACATGATCCGACCGTCGGCCAGTATGGTGGGATGCAGCGCACTGTTGATGGTCATTGGGGCGATGGCGTGGACATTGCTGCCATCGATATCCATCACGAACAGTTGTAGGGTCGGAAAGGTATAGGGCTTGGCAGGGACAAAGCCATTGCGGTTGGAAGTAAACGCGATGCGGCCACCCGGCAATGGGGTGGGGCCGAGGTTCAAGATGCCATAACCCAGCCGGTTGTACTCGGATGGCGGATCGACCGGGTTGCTTTCATCCCAATGGCCCATGCCCGTATTCGGTGTGAACTCCTGAAACGTTAATCGCTGGATTTCACGCGTCGAAAAGTTGAGCCGGTAAATATCGGCACCGGCGTACGGCAAATTGCCACGTTGTGTATTGAGGGCGCCGGGACTGACGTCGGGAAACAGGCTGTAGTAGACCCACTGAGCATCGAAGGAGACGAATGGGTCGGTGACTGAGCAGACGTCACAATCGATCAACACCTCCTCACTGCCGTCCGGGTGACGAAGGATCAAGTCGGCACCAGCATCAATGCGCCCCGGGTGGAAAACCTCGGGCCAGGTGGTGTTGACCAGGTCGCCGTTGCGGATTTGCCGAACGTAGACAATGTCGTAGTCGACAGCTTGGGCTGGCAACGCCAGCAGCAGAATCAGTAGTAAAGGTGCGCGCATGCCGCGCATTGTGCGACATCAGCGCACGCAAATTACGTGGTCTGCGTCTCACCTCAGGTGGTTTTTGCGACTAGCGGGCCGGTTGGGTCGACCAGCGGTCGTTAAATGGGTGGTACGTCCATGTATCGCGAGACGGCTGTAGTTTCGCAACAGCCTCCACGGGATCAAACCGCTTCGATTACTGCTTTGAGTTGCGACTGCACCTGCGACGCAATCTGTGCCAGTGCCGGATTGGCGACCGCTTGCATTGAGGCAATTGGATCAACGGCAGCGACCTCAATACGACCATCGCTTTGTTCTCGGACAATCACGTTGCAAGGCAGCATGGTACCGATCTTGTTTTCCGCTGTCAGCGCCTTCAGGGCAAAGTGCGGATTGCAAGCGCCGAGAATACGGTACGGCGGAAACTCCTCATCAAGTTTTTTCTTCATCGTCGCCGCGACATCGATTTCGGTCAGTATGCCGAAGCCACTGTCAGCCAACAGTTGACTGACTCGTTCGATGGCTTGCTCGAAGGGAAGGGAAGTGGATTTGGAAAAGTAGTAGCTCATTTGTGTAGCGCCTCAATTGCCTTGCAGATATTTTAAATACGTAATACAGTATATACATAAGTTAGAATATACGTAAACCAGAATATCTATGAATGCTATGGAACTGAATGTCGATCAGATGAAAGTAAACGCGCACCACGCCAGCAAGTTGCTCAGTGCCTTGTGCAATGAGAAGCGTTTGTTGATCCTGTGCCACCTGGTTGCTGGAGAGCGCTCAGTCAATTCCCTGGTAGAAGCGCTGCAGATTCGTCAGTCGACCGTTTCTCAACACCTGGCTTTGTTGCGCACCGAAGGCCTGGTGATGGCCCGAAGAGAAGCGCAGACCATCTACTATTCACTGCGAGGCGAAAAGGCACGAGCGCTGCTCGAGACGCTATATCGTTTGTACTGCGCGCCAGACTCCAAAGGCGCCACAAGGCCAGGCCAGCAGCAATGAATCGCCTGATACCTTTGCTTACCTTTGCCGTGTTGATCGTTGAGTCTGTCAGCGCCTCGGATCTGTTGACGGTCGCTTATCAGCCGGTGGAGCAGCTTCGCGTACTTGACGGCCGAGTCGAGGCGGTCAATCAGGCGACAGTATCGTCGCAGACCAACGGCCGGGTAGCGGAGCTGTTCGTCGACGTTAATGACTATGTTGAGGCCGGCAGCATCATCATTGCCTTTACCGACACTGAGCAGCAGGCCGCACTAAACCAGGCGAAGTCGAGCTTGAACGAGACACAAGCGCGACTTCGTGAGGCGGAAGCGGAGTATCGGCGCATCGGTGAACTGGTGACTGCTGGCTTGGGGTCAGCGCGAGACTTCGATCGCGCACTGGCCACACGTGACGCTGTCGCTGCCCAAGTCGAATCGGCGCAGGCTGCAGTGGCCAGCGCACAGCAACAGCTCGATTACACCAAAGTGCGTGCCCCCTACGCCGGTATAGTGACCGCCCGACACGTTGAGCTTGGCGAATCTGTGCAGAGCGGCCAGGCCCTGATGACAGGCTTGTCTTTGGAGTCACTGCGGGTGGTGGTTGATGTGCCGCAAAGCGTGGCCGCAGATGTAAGGACTGGCAAGCAGGCTCGGGTCTTGGCAGGCATGCAAACAATCCCGGCTGAGCGCGTGGTTGTTTTCCCCAAAGCAGCCAGCGAGACCCCCTCGTTTCGAACTCGCGTTGATCTGCCAGCCGGTCAATACTCCTTGTACCCGGGCATGCTGGTAAAGGTCGAATTTCCGGTAGGTTGGCGGCAAGCGATGTACCTTCCGTCCAGCGCAGTAGTGAGGCGAAATGAATTGCATGCGGTGTATGTGGCAAGCGAGCACGGGCCCCGTTTGCGCAGGGTCCGGTTGGGCGAACATCGCGAAGACAATGTCGAGGTTCTCGCCGGGCTGAGCGATGGTGAGCAAGTCTGGCCTGATGCGACCAAGGCCGGTGCGCTTGCGGCCGAATCCGGTCTGGAAGTGCAATGAGCAATCACCCACTAGGGATTTCTGGTCGCGTCGCAGCAGCCTTTCAGAGCAACGCTTTGACGCCTCTTCTGGCCATCGCCGGTTTGTTGCTTGGCGTATTCGCCGTATTGATCACACCACGCGAAGAAGAGCCGCAGATCGACGTCACCTTCGCCAATGTGTTTGTTCCTTTTGCCGGTGCCAGCAGTCAACAGGTTGAGAGCCTGGTGGCCACGCCGATGGAACAACTGTTGTCAGAAATCGACGGCGTCGAACATATCTACTCGGTGTCCAAACCGGGCCAGGCGATATTCACGGTGCAGTTCGAGGTCGGACAGCCCCGCCAGGGCGCGCTGGTTCGCCTGTATAACGCAATCTACTCAAACAGGGATTGGCGCCCATCGAATTCGGGCATTGGTGAGGCGGTGGTCAAACCGATGGGTATTGACGATGTTCCCGTGCTCGCAGCGACGCTGTGGAGCGAAAGTGAGTCCCTCGGCTCAACAGACCTGTTGGCCGTCGCTCGAGGATTGCAGGTAGAAATACAGCGTGTTGACGGCGCCAGAAACGTGACCATTGCCGGTGGCGCTGACGAAGTGGTTCGCGTCGTTCTCGAGCCGGAGTTGTTGGCCGGCTACAACCTGGCGATTGACGATATTCGCAATGCTATTTCACAAAGCAATGTTGTGGCGCATGTCGGCAGCCGAGTTGCCCAGAACCACACCATCCCTGTTCAAGCTGGACAGTTTCTTGCTTCCCCAGAAGAAGTTGAAGCGTTGGTTGTTGGCATGGTTGGCGGCAGGCCGATATACCTTGGCGACATTGCGACGATAGAACAACAAGCCGACCAGGCTGAAAGCTATAGTTGGTATGCCACGGGTCCAGCAGCGCTCGAACAGGTCGGTTTCGCCCCTGCCGTAACCATTGCTGTCAGCAAAAAGCCCGGCACCAATGCCAGCGCTTTTACCCAGGATTTGATTGAACGAATTGAGCAGCTCAAATCGACGTATGTTCCAGAAGGCATCGTTGTTCAGATCACCAGAAACTACGGACAGACCGCCAACGACAAAGCTCAAACGCTAATCAAGAAGCTGCTGTTCGCTACCGCATCGGTAGTGTTGCTGGTCTTTTTTACGCTGGGTTGGCGCGAAGCACTGATTGTCGGTGTCGCTGTAGTCGTCACCTTGGCCATGACCTTGTTCGCGTCCTGGGTTTGGGGCTTCACTATCAACCGCGTGTCGCTGTTCGCGTTGATATTTGCTATAGGCATCCTGGTCGATGATGCCATTGTGGTGGTAGAGAATATTCATCGTCACCGCTTGTTGCACACCGGCAGTCTGGGAGAACTGATCCCTGCTGCTGTGGATGAGGTCGGCGGGCCGACCATTCTCGCCACTCTGACAGTCATAGCGGCCTTGCTGCCGATGGCGTTCGTATCAGGTCTGATGGGCCCATACATGAGCCCAATCCCGATCAATGCCAGTACCGGGATGCTCATATCCCTTGCCATTGCACTGATCTTGACGCCCTGGATGTGTCGCCGGTTTCTGTCTGATCAGGCTTCGACGCATCAGCATCCGCAGACAGGTCGCCTGCACCGGCTGTTCGACGTGGTGCTGCGGCCTTTCGTTGATTCCGAGCGAGGCCAGCGGCGGCGAGCATGGCTGTATTTGGGGCTGGTAGCCGCCATCGGGCTTTCGGCGGCAACGGTACCGTTGCAGTGGGTGGTTCTAAAGATGCTGCCATTCGACAACAAGTCTGAGTTTCAGTTGGTGCTGGACATGCCGGAAGGCACACCTGTGGAACAAACTGCAGCGGTCCTCGATCGCATGGCATCGGTGCTGACCGAGGTGCCTGAGGTTGAAAACTATCAGGTTTATGCCGGCAGCCCTGCGCCAATCAGTTTCAATGGCCTGGTTCGCCAATACTATCTTCGCAGTGGTCCAACCGTGGGTGATATTCAGATCCAGTTGCTGGACAAGAAAGATCGCGAGCGCTCAAGCCATGCGATCGCAAGAGAAGTTCGTCAGCGCCTGGCAGGGCTGGGCTCTCTCGGTGGTGCCCGCATTAAGGTTGTTGAGGTTCCGCCGGGTCCACCGGTGATGGCTCCCCTGGTTGCTGAGGTGTACGGTCCACAGTACGAGGGTCAGCGCCAGTTGGCGAAGGCTTTGCAGGCGCGCTTCGACCAAACCGAAGATATTGTCGATGTGGACAGCAGCGTGGAGGCAGACACACAACGGGAGGTCATTGCTGTCGACAGAGATCGAGCTGCTTTGTTCGGCATTTCGCAGCAGTCGATCATCTCGGCTTTGAAGGTGGTTTTCGGTGGCGATGATGTCAGTTACGTGCGCCAGGGCGAGGAGCGCTCACCAATACCTGTGCGATTGCAAACGGCCAATGCCGATAAAGCTGACCAGAGCCGTGCAATGAGCTACCAGGTACGTGGTCAGTTGGGACAGTTGGTGGCGTTGTCGGAATTGACGAGCACATCAAATGAGCCTTGGGATGGCGCCATCTATCACAAAGACCTGCTGCCGGTTGTTTTTGTGACGGCGGACATGGCCGGATCGCTGGATAGCCCACTCTACGGAATGTTCGAGCTATCAGATCAGATCGAGGCCATGCAAGCGATTGACCGACCCGTCGAGCAATTTTTTCGTGACCAGCCAGCTAACCCATTTCAGTACTCGGTAAAATGGGATGGCGAATGGCAGATCACCTATGAAACCTTCAGAGACATGGGACTGGCTTATGCGGTTGGCTTGCTACTGATCTACTTATTGGTTGTTGCCCAGTTCAAGTCCTACCTGACACCACTTGTGATCATGGCACCCATCCCATTGACGATGATAGGCGTCATGCCGGGTCACGCCCTGCTGGGCGCACAATTTACCGCGACCTCAATGATCGGAATGATCGCACTGGCAGGCATTATCGTCCGCAACTCAATTTTGCTGGTCGACTTCATTGAAGCGCAGCGGCAAAGTGGTCAACGTCTTGAAGAGGCTGTAATACGGGCGGCTGAGGCGCGCGCTATGCCGATTGCTTTGACCGCACTGGCGGCAACACTGGGTGCATTTTTCATACTGGATGACCCAATATTCAATGGTTTGGCCGTTTCGCTGATCTTCGGTATTGGCGTTTCAACGTTGCTGACCATCGTTGTCATCCCCGTCCTTTACTTCAGTATCGAAAACGGCAAAAAGGCAAGGGTGGGGCAATTACCGTCCGAGAAACCTGCGACTGGCCCAGCGTAGCCCGAGCAGCAGGCCTGCCAGCAGCAGAACGAAATAGATCAGTGAAGACCCGAAAAACAGCCAGATTCGTGTCTTCGAAATGATCAGAATGAGCACGAACGCGATGGCCAGGATGGCCATCAGCCCGCGCAGGCGGTCAAAACCCGGGATCAGGTCAAAGGAAATTCCCCTGCTGACCAAAAGCAAGGTCATAGCCATGGCAATGATCGGCAGGAAATAGACGGTAATATCAAGGTCCAGCAAGTTGCTGCCAGTAAATACCAGCGAATAGACCGTGACCACAGCCGCAGCCACGCCCGGAATGCAGGTGGCGTAGGTGATGGCGCTATACGCGTAGCGCCAGGCGGGGGAGGGTGTGGCATCGTCCTGGCGCAGCCAGTTCGCGACTAATGTCGCCGCAGCAGGCAACAGTAATAACAACAGCAAAACGTGAGGGTGCGTTGCCAGCCAGGTTAGAAGGTCGCGTAACGTCATGGTTTAACTATAACTCACGTCAACGCGCGCCCACACGTTGTGGGTAAGCACGAATTAGTGTGGATGAACTTTAGTTAATGCTTTGATGGTCCATGGCCTGCTCAAGGCCAGCGACGATAACGCAGCGCCCACCTTGCCGTTTGCCATGGTAAAGGGCTTTGTCTGCGTCTCGAATCACCTGGCGAATGGATGTGGATGTATGGTCGTAGGCCGCCATGCCCACTGTTGCACTGATGGAAAGCGTTACGCCCCGGATGTCCATGGGTTTTGATGCCAGTGACTGCTGAACCGCTTCCACTATGGTGGATGCATGCATGGTGTCGGACTCCGGAATCAAGATCAGGAATTCTTCGCCGCCCCACCGGGCAACAATATCCTGCTCGCGCACGGCACTTTGGATGCGCTCGGCAGCAACGATCAGAACGTGATCTCCCACTTCATGACCGTGTTCATCGTTGACCGCCTTGAACTTGTCAAGGTCCATAATGGCCAACACAAAAGAGGCACCGCCCTGATCGGTTTCTTTCGCGAGCCGATCGATCTCCGTTTGCATTGCACGGCGATTGAATAGCTTGGTCAACGGATCGGTGACTGCCAGACGCTGCAACTCGCGGCGCGTTGCTTGCAGCTCTGCGAGCTGACTTCGGATCATTCGGTTGGAGCGCATCTTGGTTCGATAGCCGACGGCGACAACGGCGAGCAAGGCGACCAGGAAAGCGATGCCAAGCCACATCGTTCGCCGAGCGCTGTCGGCTCTGGCCAGATCCAATTCCTGGATAGCAGCGGCCTGCTGCAGCAGTTGTATCTGTTTTTCATTGGCGTCTGTCTCAAAGCCAATTTGCAACAACGTCAGTTTGTCATCGCGTTGTTGCTTTAGCATCTCAACATTGATTTCGCTGAACTGCTTGTAGCTGTCGAGCGCCCGTTGGTTGTCCCCCAGCGCAACGTAGATGTCGGACAGCAATTGATACAGGTCGCGTTGCTGTGCCTTCTCTGTCAGCGAATCAGCAATGTCCAGGGTAGGTATGGCAATGGTCAGCGCCTCGGTTGGCCGACCGCTCTCCAACAGCACTGAGACCAATTTGGAGGCCGCTTCTACCCGCTTGGAACTGACGCCAATCTCGGTCGCCAGGTCGTAGCCGTCCCGCAGGTATTTCTCGGCCAATGCAAGGTCGCCGGTCTGCGCAAAAAGATGACCGAGGTTGATGACAATAGCGGCCTCGCCCTTTCGATTGCCAATGCGTTGCGCGATGCCCAAGGCCATCATGTGATCAACGTAGGCCTGGTCGGTATCTCCCATGCGCGCTCTGACTTCACCGAGATTATCCAGGTGGCCGACCAGATACTCTTGATTGCCGGTTTCGGTCGAGATCTCCAAAGCTCGCTGAAATTGCTGCAGCGCCATTTGGTTATCGCCCATATCGAAGTAGACCAAACCAATATTGTTCAGTGAGCCGGCGATGCCGTTGGGATCGCCAACCTCTTCTCTCACCTTGAGTGCTTTGAGCCAATAGTCGAGGACGGTTTCGTGATCGCCCATATACCAATAGACGATGCCAATGTTGTTCAAGGCACGACCCTGGCCGGGTTTGTCGTTGTTTTCGATCGCCAGTTGCAGGCTACGTTGTCCGACTTGCAATGCGTCCTGGGGTTGACCAAGCAAACGCAAAGCCCAACACAGCTCGTTCAAGACCCGAACTTCCAGATTTGGGTTCGGTTCGAGTTCCAGCTTCTCCAGTGCCAGGTTGGCGTAGCTGACGGCGCGGGCAGGGTCAGAATTGCGATGCTCGTCAACGGCATCGGCCAGTTGTGCCACACTCAGTTGACTGGGGTCGGTTTGTGCCAATGTAGGGTCAAAAACCGCCAGGCAAAAGCACACACCAAGTCCGTGTGTAAACTTACGAACTACCTTTCCACCACGATGCTCGACCGTGGACACCCAGCTTCCCCAAAAAGCCATTCAACAGTATCACTGTAAGACCCCAAAGCCACTATACCCCATGGGAGGCCCGCTCGCACCATTCAGAAGCGGAAAAGTATATTAAATTCAATAAATTGCAGTGCTCCCGATATGGCGGTTGAGATGACTCGAAACATTGAATCCGCGATGAGTCCGTAGATCAAGAACTTCCCGAGACATGTCTGGGTGTTGACTTGCTCCCTTGCAATTTGGATGAATGATCCCGCCGGTCAGGTGAGTTTTTTGCTTTCTGAGTTTGGGGTGTGCGAGCTTACTCTCTCGTGGAGCGATCGGAGCATTTCACGAACCTGGACGCCCGCGCCCGAAGCCTACCAGCCGTGTGCGGCGTCCCGCCTCAATCCTCCACGACCGAAAATTCCAGCAGTTCTACAGGCAGCCCATCCATTGGGCCGGTGATGCTGAAGTTGCCGGTCATTGATGCCGAGTAGGATTGCCAATACCAATTGCACGCCGCAGTGGTCGGCAGCGGGAAATTGACGGTCGCCATCACGCTGAGGGTCACGGGCGTGCTGAAGTTCGTACTGGTCGGCAGGCAAGTTGCATTGGTGGCCATCGTTGTTCTGATATCAGCCGATGTCGAAATCAAGAACCCGTTGCACATAACGCTTGCCGAACAAATCCGTCGATCCGGCCCGGTCACGTCGTTGCAGCTCGCAGGGCCCCGCACACATTGCGCGGAGGCAACATCCGGAGTCAACAGAGCTGCGCCCAGCAATGCCGTGGCCAATCGATATGCTTTTCTCATCAGGTTTTTCCACCGAAGCCTTTGCCGTGTGAGTCACGATAGTGCACAAGAGTTAGTGGGGCAAGCCCGTCGCGAAGCGCTGAATCTTTGTTGACACGCCCAGCCACGCCTTCCAGGGTGAGTCGTTCAGCGGGGTGAAGTGGAAATCGAGCGAATGCTTTGAATGGCATTCGGCGCTGCCGATTGAGTTTGGGAGTCTCGCTTCTAGCCGTTGGCCTGCATGGTCGGCAGTGGTGAATCCATGTAGCATCAACGCCTTAGTTCGAAAAAATGTAGAGCGTATCGTGAACAAACCTGTGTCTATTGCACTGCCTTTTCTGATTCATTGTGTCATTGCCAATGCGGAACCAACACATCAGGAACACGTAGCTGACGCGGCCGTCGCCAAGACCATCTTGATCGATTCTGTGGCGTTTCAAACGGTTCAAGGCCACGGCGCTGTTCCCGATTTGGCACGTTACTATGCCGATGTACTGCGAAACGCCGGCTTCAGCGATGACGACATTGTCATTACCCGACATCAGGACACCGCAACGCTTGAGGCAGTGCTCCATGGCCGGGTCCGCGGCAAACCGTCCTTGTTGATCGGCCACATGGATGTTGTCGCCGCTGACCCGGCCGATTGGCAACGCGATCCGTTCACGGCCGTCGAAGAAGGCGGCTATATTTTTGGGCGCGGGGTCTCCGACAACAAGTTCGATGTGGCCATGATGGTCACCGTTATGGCGAGTCTGAAACGTGAAAACTACATTCCTCGCCATGACGTCGTGTTGGTCCTTTCTGGCGACGAGGAGACCACCCAGGAAACAACCCAACTGCTGGCCAAGCAATACGCCGACGCCGAGCTGGTGCTCAATAGCGACGCCGGCCTTGGCGTATTGAGTACGGATCGTCGGCCGCTCTATTACCTGTTGCAGGCGGGTGAGAAGTCCTATGCTGATTTTGAGATCGAATTCACCAACCCTGGGGGCCACAGCTCGCGACCATCAAAACCCAATGCCATCAGCCAACTGGCTTACGCGCTGACTCGACTGGACAATTATGACTTCGCGCCCCAGTTCAATGAGCTGACCACAGCCTCTCTTCGGGGGATGGCCTTGCAAGTCGCCCCTGAGCTCAGTTCAGCTATGCTGGCATTGCTGGACGATCCGACCAATGCGGACGCTCTGGCGACGCTTCGTTCCGACCCCGAATACGTAGGCTATATTGGAACGACCTGTGTGGCGACGATGGTCAAGGCCGGACACGCAGAGAATGCATTGCCGCAGCGCGCCACAGCGAATGTGAACTGCCGAATATTTCCCGGCGTTTCCGCACAGGAGGTCAAGGCCGAACTCGAACGCGTCATTGATGACCCCGAGGCTACTGTGAAAATCATCTGGGATCCCCTCATCGCGCCGGCGTCGCCATTGCGCCAGGGCGTGACCGATGCCGTACGAAAAGCTGTACACGCCAACTATCCCGGCATCCCCGTCATTCCGTTTATGGCTGCCTATTCCACCGATGGGGTTCATTTTCGGGCGAGGGGAATCCCAACCTATGGTGTATCCGGCCTATTCCAACGGCCTGATGATGATTTCACCCATGGATTGAACGAACGCATTCCGGTCGCGGCCATCCCTGTCGCGTTGGCACATTGGGATCGGGTCATCCGGGAGTTAACTCGTTAGCTGCGCGACGCAGCTCAGTGCGCAATCTGCTTTGAAGGGGCGTAGATTTCGCAATACGAGATTTTGGTTTGGGGAAAGCAAGCAATCATTGAACCGATTGAGTGCTCAGCGTTTACTTCACAAACATCTACACCAGCTGAAACGAGTTGGTCGCATCGTTGAATTTGATGTTCGCAACAGGATTGCTGGTATAGGTCACGGTCAAGACATTGCCCTCGACACCGTCAGTGTTAAGCACCGTACCGGTGCTCCCATAGTTGGACAGGAAGATCATGATGGTTTCGGTTGGCTCGAACGTGGCGTGCTCGTCGAATAATACCGGAACGGCATTCAATGGGCCTGCAGAGTTGTTCCCATTGACCAGGGCGCTCTGGTACAACCCAGCGGTAATCATTGCTACGCCATCAATCACGGAACTTGAGTCCCGGTTCCTGACTCCGTATTGGGTTGGACCAAGGTTTGGTACACCAACACTGAACATTCCATTCTCGAGAGAATAGGAGTTGCCAGCCGAGGCTGCTTTGTGCGGTTGCGTTTCGATCGTAGCAATTCCTTGCTGAGATGTCGTATTGGCGTACACCTCGTAGCGCTCGTCCCAGGTGATCGTGTTGCTTTCAAGCGGATCGAACAGCACCCAGGCGACTGGATGACCGTCGCGGGCTGGTTTTGCGATAGTCACTTTTTGCCCAGCAGCGCGGATCGCTTTCAGGCCAGCAGGGTCAATTGAGATGTTCAGTGAATAACTAGGCATAGTGAATATCCTGCAAATTGAGAATGGAAAAAAAGAATAAGTAAACCAGGTGGATGGATAATAAACAACTTGTGATGATTGTCCATTGGTTCATTGGTCGAGGAGTTCAAAGAGCAAAAGAAATTCGAGTGGACTCGCGTTGCCAGCTAAAAAAGAAAAAGTAACCACAGAGTTCATAGAGGGCACCGAGCTCGCTGTTGGATTTCGCAGTTCTTGGTGGTCAAATTTCATTCGTTTCCGAAGAATTCTCGGACTATTAGGTGTTTCCATGTTGAGTGCAAATTCACCGCCAAACCAATCTGCTGCAATCCAGCGCTAAAAAGGGTTTGACTCTGGCGGCATTGGTTGGGATAATCTCGCGCCCTCGAAGCAGCCCTGTGCGCTTCGATGACATAGTTTAAGTGCGCGCCCGTAGCTCAGCTGGGTCTGGCGGCGAAGCGCGAAGCGGCGAAGCGACTCCAGGAGCTTTGACCGGCAGACGCCCGGAGGCAGGAAGCCGAGGGCTGGTGTTTGACTGCGGAGCCTTGGAGGCGGGAGCAGGCAAACGAGTACTCGGCGTTCAGCCGAACCCTCGAGGGGTGAGACTGAACACCTGGCCTTCAAAGTGAGGCCTTACAATTAGTTTAAGTGCGCGCCCGTAGCTCAGCTGGATAGAGTACTCGGCTACGAACCGAGCGGTCGGGAGTTCGAATCTCTCCGGGCGCGCCAAATAAAACAGCCTCACCCATCGGGTGGGGCTTTTTTATTTGTTGCTCTCCTGAAGATTAGAACTCCGCCGGGACTACCGGCGAGTTCGAAAAATTTGACTGGATCAAATTTTCACACCGAGCTTGTGAGGTGCCCCGTAGGGGTGAAGCGGATGAAGAACGAGTGCCCCAAGGCACTCGGTCCCGCTGAACGACTCGCCATGGATGACGAGGCTGGGGGTGCCGACGAAGTTTGGGCGCTTCGCCATGGATGGCAACTCCAAGCATTCCATCATTGCGTCAATAATCTCTCCGGGTAGCCAGTAGGGAAGGATGATGGCAACAACCATCCATGGGTGAAGCGGCGTTAGGGCAAGTGCCCCAAGGCACTCGGTCCCGCTGAACGACTTGCCATGGATGGCAAGGCTGGGGGTGCCGACGAAGTTTGGGCGCTTCGCCATGGATGGCAACTCCAAGCATTCCATCATTGCGTCAATAATCTCTCCGGGTAGCCAGTAGGGAAGGATGATGGCAACAACCATCCATGGGTGAAGCGGC
>BQJN01000029.1 GCA_021604725.1 Lysobacteraceae bacterium
CTCAAAGACGCATGGGACAACACTGCATTGATCGCGTCGATGGGTTGATCCCAGGTAGTGGTTAGCGCTTCGTTTTCATACATGACAGTGCTAGTGGTCTGCGCACCCTCAAGAAACGCACCGACCGCAAGTGACGGAACCGCAATTCCCGGGCTGGTGTGTTGTGGTTGACTAAATAGCCCATCAATAGCCACTGCCGATGCCGACATGGCTTGAGCACTCGCCGCGTTAATTAGTGTCATCTGACCGACCAGACCGCCATTAGATGCACTGGTGTCAGTCAATGGGTCAAGCGACCAGGGCCCGCTAACCCAAGAATTATTCAGGCTGAGGCATTCCGCATCGTCGATTAGTTCGGCAGAATCACCCACCACGTTGGCCATATCGACAACCTCGATAAAGCCGCTTCTTGTTTCGGTATCGAAGTTCTGGAAGTCGAAAGCCTGTTCTCGACCATCATCCAATTCAAAGGTACGAAACTCGACATAACTATTGCCCGCGGGGCCAACGGGCAAGTTGTTGGAATTGTAAATGTCCGGGACAGTGCAGCTGCTGTCCCAGGTGGTCAGGCTCGCGGGGCCGCTGTTGTCACCCTCAGCATCGTAAATGCTGCCCGTCCAGGTATCGCGCGCATCCAAGTAAAGATTGAAATTCAGCACCTCTTGACCGACCCGCGCCTCGCGCACAATGACTTTTATTGCCTTCCGTTGATTGGTCGTATTGGTGACCGAAAATAAACTGGACCAGCCGTCATCCGCGCTAAATATCGGATATAGCAGAGCTTGTCCGTGTCCATTTTCAGCCAGGTTAACGCCAGCCTCAGCTAAGCCAGACAACCCAAGCGCCAATGCGACGCCCAAATGCAAGACCCTAGGTGTAGTCAATTCCGAACTCCTCTTTGAGTATTGGCCATTCACCAATTCATGACCTTACGGCCAGTTTCGTACGACAGAGCCTACAGGTGTGCGGATTAACAAAGCGTTAAGTTAGCGAATGGGAATTTTGCAGCAGTTCCAGCTAGTCAAGTTTAAGGTATGACGCCAAATGCGCTCTGGCAGGAACCATTTATAAAAAATGCAGACTAGGAAAGCAGCCTGCAAAAGACGACCAGTGATAGCGCAAGCGACGCACAGGAACCGTGACTTTAGGGCTAGTGACGAAACGTTTCGTATAGCTCACCATGGGGCGATGTTCGACACTGTTACCAACGCCGACTCTAGTGCCAATAGCGATGTTGTCACAGCTGAGCTTGCAGCACTGGCAAGGCGTCTGCCGCCAGGGTATCGGCTGTCGCTGGTGCTCGAAAATGGAGCGACCATCGTGCAGGTCTGTACCGGCGATTACCCGTGGAGCAGACGGCTTATCGCCTCTGATGAAAACCTGTCGTCTGAGATCTTGCCGCGCGCCACATCGTTGGTGGAGGCGGCTTGGGCTGATGCCAAGCACCTAGCCCGCACTATTCATGAATAATGCGGGCTAGGGCAATGATACTTCGATTCAGGGACAACTCCAGCCCGTAACATAGCTCAGGCGTTCCAGGGTTGCCGTGCCACTGGAAAACCCCTGTTCAGTAGATGACCACGAAAAGCTGGCTGAATCAGGACCGTTGGACATAAACACAAGCGTTCCGAATGGTTCAGAAACGATGGTAGAGGCGTCGGCATCCGCGCCGTGAAACCAGTTGGCTTGCATCGTCGCCTGCCCACTTGTTATCGGGGCAACGCCAATCACAAAGACTTGTTCGCCGTCACGAAAAGCGTACCAACTCAAGGCCAACATTTGCGTGCCTCCGATCTCGAACACTTCTGCCAGCAAACCGTGGCCGGGTTGACCACTGGGTAGGCTTTGAAATGCATATGCACCACTGAGGCAGCCATTTGCCGTGGTAGGTGAGGCAAGCGTTATCAACTTGTCAATCGGATACACAGAATCCCCCAAGTCACTGTTGATTCGCAGCAAACCTTGGGTGCTATCTGCAAAACGTAGCGAGGCGGTTCCTGCGGAATTGGCAATTACGTCTTGTGAATTGAAATCTGGAGGAAAGTCAGCGCCTGAGAAAATCGCCAGGTCGAAAGTCAATGGATTGGACCCATCGACCTCAGTTGTCCCGATCGCCCAGTATGGAGCGCCGTCGTCGTAGCCGAAGACCACAGCCGTCAACAAATCAATGCCACCGATATCAGCCACTTGCAATGAAGCCCCAGCCCCCGGCTGCCCGGGCGGCGTTGCGCCAACGCTCCAAATCCCGGCCATCGCTTGACTCATTGCGGTCGAAGGCGCGCTTTGCGTATGGAATATGAAATCGTTGCTGAACAAACCACCCGGGTTCTGAATCTGCAAAAAGTGCGTCCCGTCGCTTGTTGGTAGCTGGCCCAAATGAACCTTGATGACCTCAGCTGCACAATCGGGGAGCTCACCATTGTCGCAAGTGACATACCCTGCAATGCGCCGGCCATTGAGGTAGACCCGGGCACCCGATTGCACATGTCGACCGCTTATGGTCAGGACGTTGTCGCTACCATTGAGTGTTGGGAAATCCTGGCGGCCTGTTTGTAGATGGTAGGGCGATAGCGTCCAAAGTCCGGGTTGCGGGTGATCTACGTCTACATTCGGCCCGGAGTAGGCCGTAAATGTGCCGCTAAATGTGCCCATGTTTGCGCGCGCTTCCAATTGCCCACGACGGTACGACCGACCATTGTCGTTCAAGTCTATGTATGAGCCATTCGTGTAAACCAAATCTGCCGCTTGCGGCGAACCGCTACCGGTAAAAACAGCAGACCCCTTCAGCACGACACCGCCTTCCCTGGCCGCTGTTTCCAGCGCCTCAAAAAGCTCATCTGTGCGGCTGTCAGCGACACTGAGCTCATTGAGCGTGACTTGTCGAGCATAGGCCCCATGAAAACCCGTGCTACCTTCAGTCACCATATTCCAAACAGGGTCGAAGCGAGGGCGCTGAGCCCAGGACAACGACCAAATGCGCTGCTCTGGTGCGCCAGCATTGGCCATGGTTCGATAGAAGTCCAGGTCAATGACGTTGAGACGACCTTGCGGCAGTATCAACCAACGGTCGTAGGCTCCGCGCCAGGTCGGCGCTTCCATACCAGTTCCTAGCGTGTTTGTGGTGACCCAAAACGGCATGCGATGACAATCGCCACAAACATTGACCTGGGGCTGCAAGTCACCATCAATGTGGAAAAGTCGAAAACCCGATCTGGCAGTCGCCGATAGCTCGTTGCTTATGGCTCTGCGTTGAGCCGGAGGGTAGGGTACGCTGAGCAGAAAGGTGGCCATGGCATCGCGCTCTGCGGCCGATAATGCACCTGGTTTGCCTTCGTCATTCGGTGGACAAACGCCACTTTGACACATGGTGCTGGCCAGCCCACCGTCGATAAGATCACGGGTGCAGCTTTCCGGTTCGTCCAGCGCACAGTTGGGCGGGCTTATACCGAAAATGTTTGACGTATTGTTGCCGCCGTATGGATCGCCTGGAATCCCGTCCCAATGGTAGGGTTGAGTGTCACGCAAGCCGCGAATCGGCATGGTGATTCGTGGTGGTATCTGGGTGCACCCAGGGACGTCGCAAATTGGCGTATCGAGCAGCCAAAGTAGCTGATCGGTTCCACCATCAGGGTGGCAACTCTCACACGAAAACGTCCCGGTTGATGAAGCATTGGCGTCGTTGAAAGCGATGCGGCCCTGTTTCACCGTTGGGTGGGTAGGGTCTTCCAGTGAGGTGGTGGCAACCAACTGGGGTGAAGTCAGGTCGGACAGGTCGACCAAAGACACACTGTTGTCTACGGCGTTGTAGACCCAGGCATCGGTCGCGCGACCGTTGGCGTTGTGAGCAAGGGCGATACCACGGGGAACTTCCCCAACGGCAACTCGACCCAACACCTCGCCGGTGCCTGCGTGAGCCGTGAACAAGACATCGGAACCGGCGGCCGTTGCTACCAGCGTATTGTCATTGTCGCTGATTTCAATCGCGTAGGGCGTTGCTAGTGCTTGCCCAGGTGACGGGTTGTTCGGGGGCAATGGTTCAAGCTCAAATACCGCTTTCTGGCTGCAAAACAGGCCACCACAATTGAAACGCGTAATCTGATTGAGAAAAGCCCGATTCTCCATTTCAGCCAGGCCATGACCTGCCGTCCCTGCCTTCCCATTGGCGTCGTTGCGGGCATCTGTCTGTGCGATAAAGACGCGGCGTTGCGAGTCGACAGCCAGACCATAAAGCAAGGTTCCCGCGCCGCTAACCACGCCGCGAGGTTGGTCATTGGCCGTTGAGTAGACATACAGGTCGCGGTCAGGGACCTGCGGATTCTTGATGATATCTACATCGACAAACTGGGATAACACATTGTTGGTGGCCACGGAGTGCTGAAAAATGTCGAAAGTGCACAGATCACCTCCGATTGAACCTACGCAGCCGGAAAGTTGCGTTTGATTGTTGGACTCAAAAGCAATCACATACAAGTTGTCGTCACGTACGCGGATTGCACGTGGGTCTTGCGCATTGATATTGATGTGGCCGGTCACCTGGCGGCTGGCCACATCGACGATGGCGATTTTGTTCTCGGAGGAAAGCGCCACATACGCTTTCTCATTGTTGGCAAAAGCGATACCGACGGGCTCATCAAATTGCGTTGCCCCGGTACTCTCATTGATGTCCTGAACCGTCGCGATAACAGTTAGATAGGTCAGGCTGTTTACATTAATGTCGACGACGCTGACCGAATCAGAGACATGGTTTGAGACCCAAAGCTCAGAACCATCAGGTCGCAGCGCCAGGCCTACGGGGTCAATGCCGACATTGATTCTGGCGACAACTTGCTGACTTGCAGCATCCAGAACATCTACAGTTGCCGCCGGCGTATTGGTCACATAGACCATCTGTTGGTGCAGAACAATAGGCGAGGCGTGTGGGCTGAGGAAAGTGGGATAACCCACCTCTGCCACCTCTTCGGCGAGCGCATTGAAGCCAAGCAATGCGATGCATGCCATCGCGAACATGCGGACTGTCCACGGCGATTTTTGTTCATCTGCGTGACTGGCGTGCCGGATCATGCCATTACACATCACTGCCCTCCAACGCCGACATCAATGACGACTTGCAACAGTTTAGTGGCGATTGTTTTCGAAAACCGCGCCATTGCTGCTGTTTCTCTTATCATGACGATCCGGCATATCACCGTGTCAGAGCGTCATCAATAGCCTTCCAAAGCGGTTCCAATGGCTCACAGCCAATCGATAATCGCACAAAGCCTTCGGCTACATTGTCGCCCCAGCGAATGCGTCGTTCGCCGGAGGTATGGACGCTGCCGAAGCTTGTCGTTTCGGCAATCAGTGAACATCGCGAAAGGAACCTTTCGGCATGGGCTCCGCTGCTCAGTGTCATGCCGATAAGGAACCCAAACCCATTCGTCTGTCGTCTGCAGATAGCGTGGGATGGGTCGTCAGACAATCCAGGGTAGCGAATGGCTTGAACGGAGGGGTGCTGCTTTAAGCGTTCAGCAATGGCCATGGCATTGCTGCACATGCGTTCAAGTCGAAGCTCCAGCGTTTCCAGGCCACGGTGCACCAGCCACGCTTCGAACGGCCCCGGTATGCTTCCCGACAACTTGCGCCACTGGCTGATACGTTCGATCGCGTCTTTATCTCGGCTGGCAACATGGCCGAAAACCACATCGCCATGTCCGGCAGGGGCCTTGGTATCAGCGGCCACGGAAAAGTCTGCGCCCAAATCCAGTGGACGCTGAAGATAAGGCGTCATCGTTGTGTTATCGACCACCACAACAACCCCCTTGGCCTTGGCTCGAGCTGTCACTGCCACCAGGTCGCAGACATCCAGCCCAGGGTTGCTCGGGGTTTCAACAAACAACATGGATACGCCTGCAAGCGATACCTGATCGACGTCTGCTGTCGGGCACTCTTTGACGTCGATCCCCAGCGGCACCAAATACTGCTGCGCAAAGCTACGGGTGGCCAAATAGCCATCAGATGGAATCACAACACGATCGCCCTTGTGCAGATTGGTCACTAGCACAGCCGCAATGGCTGCCATGCCGGACGGAAATGTGATGACATCGGCGTCTTCCAAGTGAGCCAATTGTTTCTCAACGGCCACCCAGGTTGGGCTATCAAAGCGCCCATATTGAAATTCTGCGTTGCTAGGGTCACCGGATACGTGAAACACCGAGGCATTGACCAAGGGTGGCGATAGTGACTCACCCTGATCAATGTCCGCGGAACGCAGGTGCAAAAGCGAAGCGGCTAGGTGGTTCAAGTCGTGCATAGGCCGTGGTGTTTGTCCGTTGGTGCCGCCGACGTTGGCTTTCTTCAGTTTACACGCCGTTTTCTTTTTTAACAGTCGCGCAAAGCGATGGTCCCATTCATGATGACTTCGGCAGAAATATCGAGGTGTTTGCCGACATCTCTGCGGTCGATCTAGACCTAAAACCCCGCATTATGGGGCCGCAGATCGATATCGGTGCCTACGAAAATGACATTTTGCTCATCGAAAATTTCGAAACGGGAAGCCTTTTAGGGCTTGCCTGCGGACAGCTTTGAAGCGACTTGCGTGGTGGCCCTGTGCGTTGAACCAAGCTGTGCCAGCCGCTCATCATGTACGCTTTGGTAGATTGACTGTGCATCTTTGACCTGGCCCAGTCTCAACAACACATCAGCCTTGAGTTCCATTGCTTCCAAAGTAAACAGGTCGTTGGCGCCAAGCTGTTCTGTTTTTGACTGCAACACCGACTCGACTTGGTGCATGGCCAATTGGGCATTGCCAACCAGGAGGTGGTACCAGGCAAGGTTCTCCCGTGCTTCCAGAACGAAAAGATGATCTTCGGCAAACACCTGCTTGAACCCTGTTAGCGCCTCGTTTTGATACTGAAAGGCGTCGTCCGCCCGGTCGATTGAAAGAAGCAGCTCGGCATAGTTGTGTTTAGCCAATGCGTGTTGAACTGCGCCGGTGCCTGTTCGACCCATTGAGCCCTCGATAACGCGAACGTACTGAGCCTCGGCATCCGCGGCTCGCCCCACGTACCGCAGGTTGTTGGCATAGTTGATCACAACAGCTATCGTATCAAGTGACCACGGCGTCGGCCGTGACTCAACATCAATCATCAGCGCCTCGTACAGAGGGAGGGCCTCGCCATCCCGGCCTTGCTCCAACAACACCCCGGCGCGAGAGTTGATTGTGGACAAGGTGCGTTCGTGTTGTTCCCCGAATAGACGCCTACTTTGTTCCACGGCTATTTTGAGCACAGCCTCGGCCTCATCAAGCTGACCCAAACGAATCAACGCGTGTGACAGGTTGGTGTTGGCAGCCAGCACGTTGTTGTTGTACTGGCCGTAGACTTGCAGAAAGATTTCTCGCGCCAGCCGCGACTGTTCGACGGCCTGCCGGTATTCAGACATTCGCCAGTAATAGCCGCTCCACTCGAGATGAAAGACGCCACGATTGGCCACTATCGGCTGGCCCAAAGCGCTCCAGATTGTTTCGGCCCGCTTAAACGCATCATCAGCTTCGTCCATTTCACTTTGACTGCCAAGCACACTCCCCATGCGCGCCCAATACAAGGCACGGGTTTCTGGGGCAATCGCTTCGTCGCTGACGCGTGCCTGCAAAGCACGCAGCGCCGCAAGCCGCTGGGCTCGATCAGTTTTGGCACGCGCCACTGATATTTCCGCACGTAGCGCAGTATCAACGGCACCAGCTGCAGAGTAGGTCAGCGCTGATTCAACCAATAACGGCTCTGCCTGCTCTTGATCACCCCAGGCCAGCAAGGCCTGACCGAGCGCCAACTGCAAGTCAGCGTGAACCATTGGGTCTCCCTCAAAGCGATCGCCGATGCTAACTGCGGCTGACCGCAACAAATCGGAAACTGAAGTTTGGCTGTCCGATCGCAGGGGTGACGTCCTTTGCAGAGTCTCCAGCAGAAACTCTTTTACGGCCTCCGATCGTGCCATGGCTGCGGTGGTTTGTCGCAGGGCCTGTTCTGAGCTTTGCCAGGCAATGAGCGCGGCCAATCCGATCGCGCTCAATGCCAGTATGACCACAGAAAACACCAGCGCCCTGGCGCGACGTTGCGGTTGCTGTTCGACTATGGTCAGAGCGTTTACAACCTCAGCAATCGAAGGACGTGCTGCGGGGTCAGGATTCAACATTGACTTGATAAGCTTTCCAATTGCCTTGTCGCGAACGGCACTCCACGGCCGAGCTTTGTCAAGATCTTCATCTGCTGCAGGTGATATGCCCGTTCGTACGTAGCAATAGAGCCAACCCAATGCGTAGATGTCCGACTTCTCAGTGGCGCAACCAGAGGTCAACATTTCGGGTGCCATATAGGCACTGGTCGCCTGCAGCACTGTACTCTCGCCGCTTTCGGATACTTCGGCAGCCGCACCAAAATCGGCCAGAATGGCGCCATGGGTATCGTCGATCAAAACATTGTTCGGCTTGATATCCCCGTGGGTTAATCCTGCGCTGTGAATAGCAGCGAGCGCTCCCGCCAATTGTTGCGCCACTACCAGGAAGCTCGGCGCGTCCAACGGTCCGGCCGATGAAATAGCCCCCTCCATGGTTGGGCCATCGACTAAATCCGTCCAGATGCCGGCCAGACCATCATGCTCGGCTACGCCATGGATCGCCAACACATTCGGGTGGCGAACGCGAGCGAGGCGTTTTGCCTCGTGGGCATAGGCTTGCGTATCCACCAGCAAGGATCGATTTGGCTGGATCAGCTTCAGTGCGACATCTCTTTCCAGATGCGGATCGTAAGCTCGATACACCTTTGCAAAACCGCCCTCACCAATCTTCTCAACGATGTCCAGCGGCCCCCATCGTCCGTGATCGACGACCTGGTGTTGCTTGTTAGTAGCGGTCGCGCATGATGCAATGCGAGACAACAGCGCAACGTTTCGAAGCTGCTGCTGGGCAAGATCGGGCGGCGTTGGCGGTAGTCGTCCAGTGTCGGCCAACGCCTGCATTAGCGCTTCGATGTTTTCGCGGTTCCTCATTTCATTTCATCCGCCAATCGTGTCAGTGCTCTGACCGTCATCATTCGCACGGCGTTGGCTGAGGGTTGACGCATGGCGGAGGCGATTTCGCTCCAGCTCATGCCGAATTCCAACCTCAAAATTGCCGCTTCGCGCGCATCACCGCCAAGGTGTCCCAGGGCCTGTTCGTAGCTTTCCAATTCCTCGATGCTCAATGGTGTCATGTCGCCTGGTGAAACCTCGTCGTTATAGTCGGCCCGGTGACCGCGGCGTGATGAGCGTCGAATTTCCTCAAGAACGGTATTGAGCATGATGGTGCGTAAATAGGCCAAAAATGCCCCTTCGTGGCGAGATTCGAAGTCGTCTAATCTGTTCAATGCCCGCAACAGGGTGATTTGCACAATATCTGCCGTTTCTGCCAGATCTCTGGAATGGGGCGGAAGGCGTCCGTGGGCCCAGCGACGCATGATGGGCAAGTAGGTCTTGAACAATTGCTCGCGGGCGTTGGCATCGCCGCTGCGAATTCGTTGCAGCAGTAGGGCGGTAGTTAACAGTTCCTTCGTTTTAGCCATGGCTTTCAGCCCACAAGGAGACAAGATGTATTGTTCCAAGCCTATCACTGCGTGCGAAAAAATTGCGCTACTGTCTGATAGGATCAGAAACCGAATTTCGTTGAATGATTGGTAGTAGCCTGTGAAGTCAGATCCAGGAATCTCTTGCCTGGTCCGAAGGCGCGTATCGGTCGTGCTCGCATTGTGTGCCGTCTTGGCTTGCAATTTCAGTGTGGTGGCGATTGAAGCCGAAGATGTTGCTATTGATGGTGGTGAGCTATTGTCCCCGAGAGTTTCGGAGGCGCTGAGGAGTATTGCGGCTCTTGCTGGTGAATCGCGGATCGCCATCTCTGATCACCGCAGAACAACCAGCATGCAAGCATCGGTAGTACTCGATTACTACATCGAATGTACGGCGTACTCGTCCAGCGTTAGAGCGCGAAAAGAGCAGGGCCAATGTGGGACGGGGCTGGCTTTGGCCGTCTACGACGACGATTGCGACGGCTTTGTTGATGAATACGACCCAGGCGCCGACCGTGAGACCAACGTTCAAGCAATGGCCAGGCGAATGCACGATGATCTTCTCGAACTTGGCGATGACCGTGGTTGCTTGACTCACGTCATCGTCGAGGGCGTGTCTTCCCGAAATCAAGCGGTAGATATCAAGCCGTCTTCCATTTCCAATCATCAGAAATTTTACGATGCTGTGTACGAATGTGCGCGCCAGGTCAGCATCTGCCAAACGCTCGATCTAGAGCGCTTTTACTTCCCTTCACAATTGGTGGATACGACCAGTGCAGTGGTTGATTCTGCCTTTCACATTGAATTTGCACGTGCTCCGAGCGAGTGCCTGTCAAACTGCTAAATCAAGCTGAATCGTCAGAATATGCCTGTGGATTGACGCGTCAATTTGCCAACATCACCAAACTATGCAATAGTTTCGTACGTAATACTTCATAGTCGTGGGGCGGCATTATGAACAAGTCAGAGGTAAAAGCAACCGTTCGATCTTCATTACCGACTGCTATGGGGGTGCTTTTCAGCGTCGCGCTGTTTGCATGCACAGCCGTTCCTCCCAAACAGAACATGGGCACACTAACTGCCTCAGATGGCGTGCGAAAAATGTTTGAAGAAAACCCGGACATGCAAACCCTGATGGCCGATGGAACCAAAGTCCGATGCCGCCAGATTCAACGGGTTGGTACGCACATCCACTCTCGCCTTTGCATGACAGTTGAGGAATGGAAAGACCAGGAAGAAGCTTTGGCCGATACGAAAATGGATTGGATGGCCGGGCCATGTACAAAGTTTAGCCGAGTCTTGGATCAGGACCACCTTCCGGCGCAGTGTTGATCCAAACTCGCGATCAGTCGACAGTTTTGCGGTTGAACTGCCCCGGCTTCGTGCTCAGAACCCCGAGAAAAACAGCGTGTCGGCGGCGATAACGGCCTGGTATGCGTCTACTCGGCCATGACCGTAGACATGGTTTGGAACATCAGTTGGGCCCAGGCCACCGCAGCCTTGGCTGCTGGTTTTAGGCAAGGCGCTGGCTTGTATCAGTTCACGCAAGCGATCCGGATCAGACGACAGGGAAGGGTCCTGTGCCAACATCAAGGCGACCACGCCGGCAATGTGCGGTGCCGCCATACTGGTGCCACTGGAATTGCCATAGCCGCCGCTTGTTACTGTTGAACGAATATTTGAACCTGGAGCTACAATCTCAGGTTTTATCAAGGTGCCTGAGGCACCACTTACTGGCCCCCGCGAGGAAAAGGAGCTAATGGTGTCGCTGGAGGTGACAGAACCGACGGAAATGGACTGCTCGAAAGTGGCTGGCGGACTGCCGATCGAGTTACAGCCAGAGCCTGCATTACCGGCGGCGGCAACGACAACAATACCTGCTGATACCAGGGTATCTACTGCATCGGCAAGCAGGTCAGTCTGTGTCGCATCGCACCCCTCTGAAAGCGGACATATCCATGAGTTGTTGATGACGTGAGGCGCCATGGCAGGATCAGGCGCATTTCCATCTACGGTTGTCGGCGCCAGAAACCACTGAAAGCAGCTCAAGTATGTCGCGGGCGTTCCATTGCCGCCTGAATCCATATTGCGACATGCAATCCATTTCGCTCCCGGCGCAACACCTACCGAGTCGCCGGGCGCGCCGCCGACCATGGAGCCGACGGTGTGAGTGCCATGCCCTTGCGGATCTGCCGGACTAAGTAACGGCGAACCACACCCAGCCCCGTCACAATAGCCATCAAACCAATTGTAGTCATGCTGTGGTTGGCCTGCTCCCTGTGATCCGCGATAGCGATCAACCAGCGCGATATGTTGATAGAACACACCGGTGTCGGCAGATGCAACAACAATTCCCTGGCCTTGATTTCCCAGGTCCCAAACATCGTCGGCTTCGATAAGGCTCAGGTTCCACGGGACCGTACCCTGTGTGGAATTATTGTCATCTGCAAGACGCTCCGGCAAGGCCATTTGCATGGTTTTGTTGTCGTGGATGGTTGCCACTTCGGGAAAGTCGGCCAACTCCTCGCGAAGTGCAGCATCCCCCTGCACCCAAATGGCGTTTACGATCCAAAAAGGACGGTAAGCCACGCCGCGCTGGTCCAGGGTTGATCGTATTCGAGCCTGGCTGGTGTTGGCTTGAACCGTCAAACGCGCGTGTGCATTGCGAAGACGTTGAACACGGTCAAGACTACTGGCTGCTTCATCACCAAGGTCGAGCTGTTGGTGAAGCATGACGATAAAGCCATTATCCGACGGCGACGCCGCGCTGGTTGAGCTCAAGCCAATAGTGGCCAGCAATAAGGCGACATGTGCGCTGCGAAAAAGACAATTCATCAATTGGTTCCACCCGACTGGAGGGTGCCCAGAGGTTCAAACAGGCACCCGAAGTGTCCGAATTGTACATGCTCTGATGCGGCCTTGTTTTCGACTTGTTATCACTTCGCCTGCTTTTGCAAATTTCCGCAATTGGCCAAGCCGGATCACCAGGCATAGTATGAATGCTACTGATTACACAAAAACATGATGGAGACTGAAAATGAGAGCGATTACGATCCTTGTTTTCTTAAGCACGCTGGTAGCATCAGGCGCACAGGGCGAACAGAGTTCGCAGTCAGTTTTTCAGCTGCTTGAGGGTGCCTGGCAGTCAAATGGTCCGGCTTTTGGCCAGACAGCCCATTCCACCATGCAATGGCAACCGACCCTGGACGGTCGTTACTTCCGCGTCAACTACAATATTGCGTTTGGAGCTGAAGACGCACCGACGAGCTCATTCACCGGCGTCGGCTATTACCGAATGGATTCAGATGCAGAGACCATCAACGGCTTTTGGGCCGACAATACCGGTGACCTGCACCCGATCGAGGCCTCTGTCAGCGCAGATCGAATACTGTCGACCTGGGGTGAACAAGGCAAAAAGTTGGGGCAAACGGAATATCGAGTGTTGGATGGTGGTGATGTTGAAGTCACCGACTGGATTTGGCGTGATGGGGAGTTCCGGCAGTTCAACCAGAACTCATTTAAAAAAGCCGACAAGTGAGATAGGTCAAAATCACCAGGCCCCGCGCCGCTATCGGTAGCTGCCCAAGCCAACAAAGCACGTGAAAGGCTGCCAGGGGCAACAAGGCACCCTTCGCAATGCCGGCAAGCCCGGAATCGTCACAGGTAGTACACCAAAACGTAAGCCGTTAGCAGGACGGCAATCCACAATGCAGTCAAACTGATAGGCCAGGATCGAGCAAACACGCCACCATCACCCCAATGGCGGTCCAGCCAGGTGATAATCGTACTGCTCGCGTTGGCCAGGTCTTTCTTCGCTTTGGCTTGCGCAGTGCTGACCGCCTCTGTAGCCCAGGCCCAAAGCATCGGCAACAAGCCACGATAGAGCCAGTCGACGTCGAGCGAAATCGTCAATGTGCGCTTCATCAGCGGTAGCATCAGGAAGAACGCCAACCCGGAAAACAGTAGCAACTGCAGATAGAACAGTACCTTGTACGGCGTGTAAAAGTCAGCCTCAACAGGGTAGGGCAACAGCTGATACAAAACCTGTGGGTACACACCAACGAAGATACAGGCAGCTGCGAATAGCACCATCGCCGCCGACATGTTCCAGGGCGCATCTTTGGGTCTTAAACCCGAGTCCTTTTGGAAGAACACAAACCACGGGAATTTGATTCCAGCGTGCAGGAACACACCCGCCGACGCGGCAGCCAACAGGTAGTACACCATGACCAGACCTTGTTCGCTGGCGGCCTCGGAAATAAGCGTCTTGGTGGTAAAGCCAGAGGTGAGGGGAAAGCTGGAGATGGCCAGGGCACCAATAATCCCGCACACACAAGTGATTGGCATGGTTCTGAACAAGCCACCAAGATCACTACAGCGATTGAAGCCAGTGCGATAAACCACCACGCCAGCGCTCATAAACAAAAGGGCCTTGTAGATGATGTGGGCAAAAGCGTGAGCGGAGGCCCCATTGATCGCTGTTTCGGTGCCAATCCCCACTGCCACCACCATGAATCCGACCTGGTTAACAACTGAGTACGCGAGGATGCGACGAATATCGTTTTCCAGCAGGGCGTAGATGATGCCGTAAAAAATCATGTAAAGGCCGACACCAATCAGGACCTTTTCGCCCGGAAACAGCAGGATCAGCGCCAATACGGCGGTTTTTGTGGTGAACGCTGACAGGAACACCGAGCCAGTGGGGCTTGACTCCGGGTAGGCATCGGCCAGCCATGCTGAAACCGGTGGTGCTGCCGCATTTAGCAGGATGCCGATCAACACCATCCAGGTGCCGAAATCGGTCGCCGACAAGGCGCGGATATCAACCGAACCGGTTTTCACCGTCAATGCCACAATGCCAACTTTAAGAATCACACCGCCCAGTAGATGGATGACGGCGTAGCGAATACCGGCGGCACGGGCTTTTTCAGTCGCCCCACAAAACACCAGGATTGTCGAGAACAAGGCCATCAATTCCCAAAACAGGAACAGTGTGATCAGGTCGCCAGCGAAACAAACTCCAACTGCACCGCCGGCGTACGCTAAAGCGGCGGCCAGTTCGTAAGTTTTGGCATGTCGAAATGCGAACAAGGCACCGACAAAGGCCATGATTGAGAAGACTGTGGCAAACAGCCGTCGTACTGGACTGCCTTCCACCAGCTCAATGCTGTAGTCAAGATAGGTGACCGTAGCGACAACGCCGTCAGGAACCGACCAAACCCACCACAGGGTGATAGCCGGTGCCAGAAGCAATATCGCAGTGCGTACAACGCCCCTTGTTAGGGCAACCAGCAAGGCACCGGCGAACAGAATCAGACCTGGGATTTCAATCATCGTCAGGTCTCATTTCAATCGAGGGCATCGACTGGTAGTAATCCTCGCTTCGCTTCAACCACCAGCCGAGCACTCTGGCCAGCAAGACCATAGCCACGCAACTACCGAAGCCAAACCATGCAGCGAAGGCGAACCCCTGTTCCAAGGCAAAGCGCCCTTTGATCGGTATGAGCAATTGCAAGGCGACAAGACCTGCAAGAACAAGAGAGAAAATGATCCACAACCATTTGATGGTATTGGGTCGCGTTAGAAAGTGAGTTTGTTCGGGTGTTTGCTTCATTTCGATCGACCTACCAGTTGCGACTCCAGGTCGATCACCGGCTGGTTGTAGACAAAGAACGCCAGGGTTAGTGTCGCTGTTGTGACCAGCGCCAATAGCATTGGCCAGGGTGCCTCGCCGTGCTTGAGCTTGTTGGGGTCGGTTTCCTTGCTCAACCAGGCTCGATACAGGATGGGCAGGAAATAGGCGGCGTTCAAAACAGTGCTGGCGATGAGCGTAAACACGACCAGGTAGTGCTGGCCCTGCAGCGCGCCACCGAGGATGTACCATTTCGATACAAAACCGGCCGTTGGCGGTACGCCAATCATTGAGATCGCGCCAATGGTGAAGGCGGTCATGGTCCACGGCATGCGATGACCGATGCCACGCAACTGGTTCAGCTCGGTCTTCTTCGAGGCAACGTATATGGCACCGGCGGCGAAGAACAATGTGATCTTGCCGAAAGCATGCGACACCATATGTAGCGCCGCCCCAATCTCTGCCAGCGGTTTGAGGACTGCCGCAGCCAGCACGATGTAGGACAGTTGACTGATCGTCGAGTAAGCCAGCATCCGTTTCAGGTTGATCTGATGCAAAGCGACGATGCTGGCGGCGATTATTGTGAAACAAGCGGTTGGAATTAGCCAACTTGAGCTGGGCTGGCCGAACAGAAAGTCGACACCGAAGATGTAGACAATGACTTTTGTGACGGTGAATACGCCAGCTTTAACTACTGCAACGGCGTGCAACAACGCGCTGACGGGCGTTGGGGCTACCATGGCAGCCGGCAGCCAACGGTGCACAGGCATCAAGGCTGCCTTGCCGATTCCGAAGGCAAACAGCCCGAGCAACAAACCGACGGCTGGCCCACTCATCTTCCCGGTCAGAATACCGCCAACGGTAAAGTCCAGTGTGCCACTGATCTGATAGGTCCAGATGATCGCGGGCAGGAACAGACCGATCGAAGTGCCGAGCAGAATACCCAGGTAAGTTCGCGCCGACCGGATGGTCGCCGGGTCGCCCTTGTGTGACACCAGCGGGTAGGTCGAAAGCGTCAGAATCTCGTAGCAGAGGAACAGTGTCAGCAGATTCTCGGCGAAAGCAACGCCCATGGTTGCTGACAACGCGATCGCAAAACAGACATAGAAACGCGTCTGATGTTTCTCGCCATTGCCTCGCATGTAACCAATCGAGTAAACCGAGTTGACCAGCCACAGCATAGAGGCCAGCGCCGCGAACAGCATGCCGAGGGGTTCGACTTTGAAGGCGATGCTGATGCCAGGCATCATTTGACCTAGACTGACGGCTGGCCTGGCACCATCCATAACCTCAGGAAACAGCTGCCAGACGGTCAACATCAAGGCCACGGCTGTCAACAGCGTGATCGTCTCTCGAACATTTGGCCAACGCCCTGTCAGCGCGATTAGCAAGGCGCCTGTTAAAGGGATGGCCAACGACAAGAGTATGGACACCTCCGAACTCATGGCAGCTGCCTCAGCAGGTCTATGGCCGATTGCTGAGCCAGCGCCATCGGCAATGACGAATCCAACCCGAACCAGATATTGGCTGCAACCGCCAACCAGACCATGGCCAACATCCAGCTGGGCGCCTCTCCGATCTGTACAGCCTTGTCGGTGGCGTCGCCGAACCACAGGTGTTCGACGATGCGACCAATATAGACAATAGCCAGCAATGAGCTGCCGAGAATCAGCACTAACAATGGCACCACCAGATTGGATTCCAAGGCGGCACTGATAAGAGCCCATTTGCTGACAAAGCCCGCGGTGCCCGGGACGCCAATCAGGCTCAAACCGGCCACCACGAAAGCCGCGAAGGTCCAGGGCATTTTACGACCGGCCCCACGAAGGACCTGTAGTCGCAGGCGTGCGAAATAGAGTCCCATCGCGGCCACCGCCAGGAACAGAGCGGATTTGGCCAGCGCGTGGTTGAATAGATGCAAAACCGCTGCGGTGAATCCAGACACCGATATCAGGCTTGCACCGAGCAAGATATAACCGATCTGCGCCACGGAGGAGAACGCGAGAATGCGCTTGATGTTCCTTTCGAAAACCGCCGCCACTGAACCAAAAACAATACCCAGCAGCGCCAATGGCATTAGCAAGTAGGTAAATTGTGACTCGTGATCGACCAGGTTCTTCTGGAACACGAAGAAATCCATACGCAGCAACACGTACAACGCCACCTTGGTAGAGCAGGCGGCGATGAATGCGGTCACTATATTCGGCGCGAAGGTATAGGCGTTTGGCATCCACGCGTGCATTGGGTAGATCGCGGCCTTCAACGCCAGACCAATGGTGATGAAACCTGCGGCAACGAAAACCACATTGGTGTCACCAACACCGGCCAGTCTGGCTTCCATATCAGCAATATTCAAGGTGCCAGTCATCATGTAGACCATGCCAACACCGATCAGGTAAAAGGTTGCCCCCAAAGTGCCTGCAATCAAATATTTGAACACGGAAGGCAAGGCACGACGGTCGGGCCCGCCACTGATCAGGATGTAACTGGCCAGCGAAGAGATCTCCATAAATACGAAGATATTGAATGCATCACCGCTGACCAAAATTCCAACAAGCCCGGCCAGCGCGAGCAACCACGCGGCCATAAACAGCGGCAAGCGCTCTTCACCGATTTGCAGGGTCAGGCTCTGACGCCCGGCCAGCAAGGCAAGGGTGGACGCACCGCTTACGACCAATAGCATCAGCGCATTTAGCGAGTCGACACGAAGCTCAATCCCGTAGGGGGCAGCCCATCCGCCCATCTGGTAGCTCAGCACGGCGCCGGCAAGCACGTGTTGAACGATATATACCGACACCACGAAGGTCATGACGCTGGTCACCACCGCCGCCAGCCAACTTAAGCGAGCGTCGCGAAGCACTGCAACAATGGGCGCAGTCAGCAGGGGCACCACCACTTGCAGCGCCGGCAGGTGAACACTATCCATCGTCAGTTCTCCGAACTCGAAGCGTCAATGTCGTCGATTCGACCGTAGGCTTCTTTAATCCTTACGACGATCGCCAAGCCCAACGCAAGGGTCGAAATGCCAACAACGATGGCGGTCAAGATCAATACTTGCGGCAGCGGACTGGAAAACGTCTGGCTCCAGTCGTCATTCAGAATTATGGGTGCGGTGCCACCGTCGATTTTGCCCATGGAAATAAACAACAAAAAAACGGCGGATTGGAATATGGCCAGTCCAAGCAGTTTTTTCACCAGGTTTGTACGTGTCAACACGGCATAAAAGCCGATCATCAACAACAACACAAAAACCCAATAATGCGAAAGATTGAGGATTTGACTCACTGCACACCCCTCGCCGCAAAGGCGTGATAGATGGCAAGTAGCACACCGGCAACCGTCACTCCAACGCCGAGTTCAATAATCAGGATTCCCAGTTGTTGGGCCGTCACCGAGTCGTTGGCAAGCACGTTGTAATCGAGAAAATTGCCGCCCAGCAGCATACAAGCTACGCCAACGCCACCGAACAGGAGTGCCCCTCCTGCAGACATATACAACAGGAATTGAGGGGGCAATACCGCCAAACCGCGCCGTTCGCCTTCCAACAGGCCATACAAAATAACGGCCGCAGCGAAAATGGCACCAGCCTGAAAGCCACCGCCTGGCGAGTATTCACCATGAAACTGCACGTAAAATGCGAACAAGATGATGAATGGGATCACTACTTTGCCGCCGATCCGCAACGGCTGATGGTGTTTTAAGCCACGGGCGGAGCTCAATTGGCGACGGCGCCGTGTGGTCGGTCCCGTACCGAGCAAGAACAACACGCCTATACCTGCGGTGAACACCACCAGAACCTCACCGAAGGTGTCATAGCCTCTAAAACTGGCCAAAACGGCAGTCACCACATTCGGTATGTCGATCAACTGCCGAGTCATCGCAAAGTATTCGGGGGTGACATGTTGGTGGATTGGGGCTTTTGGATCGCCCAAAGCGGGTTTATCAAAGGTGGCGTAGAAAATGGTCCCCGCGGTAATCACGACGACAATTAGAGATAGAACTCGCGGCCGGTTTGACGGCTTCTCCCTGCGGTCGCCGGTAAGGGCCAGGGCCGACAGCATCAAGACGGTAGAAATGCCCGCACCAACTGCAGCCTCAGTTAACGCAACATCGGCAGCATCGAGCAAGATAAATGCTGCAGCCATCAACAGGCTAAAAATACCCATCAACATGACAGCTGCGAACAAGCTGGTCGTTCGTACCACACCGATGGCGGTGATCACCGTCAAACAAAGCAAAAATATGCCGATGATCTCGATCACGACTTCGACTCCGCACCATGGGCCGATTCTGACTTGTCCGCCAACGGCCGATAGCCGGCGACCAACGCCGCATTACCAAGCGCGTACGCCGATACTGGACTGGTGAACAACAGGAACACGGCGACAATACCTAGTTTCAAAGTCACCAGAGTGAAGCCTGCCTTCACAGCCAACCCCCCAAGCACCATCATGCTGCCCATAGTGTCGGTTAGGCTGGAAGCATGCATTCTGGAATACAGTTCCGGCATACGAATGGCTCCGATGCCCCCGGTCAGGACAAAAAAGCCGCCGATCAAAAGCATCAAATTGGATAACCACTCGACAACAAGAGTCATTTCGGCAAGCCCTGGCCTGGTTGATTGCCTTTTCTCTGCTCTCTGCGTGCTGACGACAGCTCAAGGACAGCGATCACACCGATAAAGTTGATCAGCGCATAGGTTAGCGACAGATCGACAAAATCAGGTCGTTCCATAATGAACGAGACGACAGCAAGTAAAAGGACAGTTTTCGTTCCAAACATGTTTACCGCGAGAACGCGATCAAACACGCTGGGTCCGGCCAGAGCTCTGGCCAGCGCCAACGCCATTGTTACGGCAATGGCTGAGGCGGCCACCAGCAGCATCATCGACCAGCCACCGCTCGATTAACGCGCTCGCCGTGGTTCCCAGCCCGCAACTCATCTGCCGATTGCTGGTCAACGCAATGCACCAGCAACTCGCCCCGATGACTGTCGATGGTGATCGTCCCTGGTGACAAGGTAATGCTGTTCGCCAAGGTGGCCTGACCGATAGCCCCTGGTGTGGGCGTTTTTAGTCGCAACAAGGTCGGCGCGATTGGCAGGCGAGGCGACAATACGATCTTTGCCACGGCGATATTGGACTTGATAATATCGATCAGCAAGGATGTCCAAAACCCGAACATTCGAGGCAGTAGGGCGAGCGCAAAAACCGACTTTCGCAGCAGGCGCATGCGCACGGCCATAATGATGGTGAGAACGACTGACACCGCCCCGAGGACAAAGAGCAGCGGTTTGATCATACCGGACCAAATTAGCCAGGTGGACGTCAAGGCAGCGGCGAGTATCAGCATTCCGATCAATCACTCAGTAACTGGCAGGTCGATCCAGACTGCTGAACCGACGACCAAAAAGCAAGGACGTTCCCTGGAGGCGCCCCCAAACGAATCACTCGCAGGCATAATCCTGTCGCAGCGCGCGGAAAAACTGCCTCACGTTGAAACAGTTGTTCGCGCATTTATGTGGGTTCCTGAAGGTCTCAAGCGCGATGTGAAAAATACGACATAAAGTTCGTGCATCATAGTCGATCGAAAAATCATACGTCAATATTTACACGAATTTGATTGCCGGTTTAAAATGTCAGCTATCATTAGCCTTTAACAGACAGAAACTGCGAGGGACGATCGATCGAAACTGAGCAAAAACCATCGGGTTGGACATTTTTCAGCAACCACGCCCATGTTCTCTGTTGCCTGATTCAACAACCGGACCAAACCCTTCGCGATGTTGCGCTACACGTCGGAATTACTGAACGCGCCGTACAACGCATCGTTTCAGATTTGGTTGATGCGGGGCTTGTGGTTCGCGGCAAGGAAGGGCGCCGCAATGTCTATGAATTTAAATTGGATCAACCGCTGCGCCACCCCCTGGAGGCACATCGCACCGTAAATGAGATCATGAAGCTCATCGCAAGTGAGCGAAAATCTAAAGAAAGCTGAAGCAGCTTGTCTTTTCCCCGATTTGCCAAAGCCCGCAATATCCCTCTGCGAAACCCCCAATATTGCTCACCATTCTCTGCTGCGTTTACGAATTGTATACTATTAGCGCAAACTGATCCTGGTATGGGCCAATTGATGCTCATGCGCACTGACTCTACATGACTAGGGGGACAACTCATGACCGACCAATATCCAGTTGTGACGTGGATCACCGACCACGGCAATTGGCCTTCATTTTCAAGCGATGGCACGCAGGTGGTGTACACGCAAATTGGACCAAACATTGGCTATCGAATCGCCATTGTTGCCGCGACTGGTGGAACACCAACTGTCCTCGATACAGGTCTGCACGCGTCCTCACGACCTGATTGGTCATGGAATCCGGATACGATTGCCTTCACCGGACAGGCCGTTGAGGGAGGGTCGAACCGATTATGGTTAATCGATTCGGATGGTAGCAACTGTCGGTCCGTTGGTATGTACGCTATCGAAGGCAATGTGCTTTATCCGTCCTGGTATCAAGATCAGACGACTTTAGTTGTCGCCAACTACTTTCAGCTTGAGGAACAGGTTCAAGTCCGATTGCTCAAGGTACAGATGGGTTCGACTGGAACTACGGTATCGCCATTGACCAGCATCTCGAACATCACCGCAGGCAGGCCCAGTGTTAACCCATCGGGGACAGCGGTCGCATTCGCTGGTAATGATGGGCCCTACGACCAACAAAACAATCAAATCTGGAGTGTGGTGCCGCCCAGCGACCCGACCCAGGTTTACGCCAATCAAGGACGCTCACCAAACTGGTCACCGGATGGCCAGTGGATCGTCTTCGAATCCAACTACGGCAGCCCATCACCTGCAGACTACGCCATATTCGTCATCGCCTCGGATGGTAGTGGAGCAGTCGGTCAACTCAGTGCTTACGACTACTCCGGCCCGCATCCAGAGTGGTCACGCGATCAAACCAAGATCGTATTCGGCGGCGCACCACGCAATGGCATCGGCGTCATCGATACACCCGCCGCTTACTTGCCAACAGGTAGCAATTAACACCGCTCACCAGCGAAGTCAGTGACTTCGAATCGTAGTGCTGGCAAACCCAACAACAGCAGAGGATTGCAATGACTCTATTCGTACAACCGATTCCGTCACCTGAAGACGTACCCGAGCTTGATCAGCTGATGGCGCACAAGGACGACGAGGTGTTCGTCACGCTGCTGGAAAAGTCATTGGCTATGGCGCATGGCGAGGCATCAAAAAATCTGAACCCGGCCCTGTTCAAGGCGATACCGTTTGGCACCGGCGACTGGCCGTTGACCTTCGACCAATACGCCGAATTCCTGGTCAAGTTTTCACATTGGATTCCGCAGCAAAGCCCCAATCCGGTTTGGACCGACCCCGGCAACCCGCAAGGCGAGCATCAGGAGGTATACGACCACCTGTGCTTTTTCTATTGGTTGATCGACCAGCCTGTTTTGCCCGACGACGGCGTATTGCAACACTACGCATGGTTCGAGGATTTCCTGGTGACCTTCGCCAACTTGTGGGGTTCTGTTCTCGACACACCAGCATCGTTCAATGACGAAATTCTGCAAAGCTTCATGAAGCAGTCTCCCGAGTACCGGATCGAGGACTCGATGATCGGTGACCCGCCTCGACCTAACAACGCAAGTGGCTGGCTAACGTTCAATCAGTTCTTCGCACGCGAGTTAAACCCTGGCCTGCGACCGATTGATAGCCCCGCTGACAACACCGTAGTCACAGCGCCGGCAGATTGTACCTATCGGCGTTTTTACTCGATCGATGCTGACTCCAACATCGAACCGAAGATCACGATAAAGGGCACGCACACCTACGCCAACGTCAAGGATCTTTTGCGAGGCAGCGCCTACGCCGACAAATTCGCCAACGGCCACTTCATCCATTTGTTTCTGGGGCCCTATTCATATCACCGCTTCCACACACCCGTATCTGGCGTGGTGATGGACTGTTACCCGCTCACCGGGCAAGTCTACCTAAGCGTTCAAATCGCCGGACCAAACCCAGGCGAGCCCGGAGACCAGTTTCAAGCCTATGACCTGTCAACCAATGGTTACGAATTTCAGCAAGCTAGAGGCGTATTGACCATAGACACCGCCAACTCGGCCGATGGCGATGTCGGCGTCGTGGCGGTATTGCCGATCGGTATGTGCCAGGTGTCTGGCGTCAACATGACCCACGAAGTAGGCAAGCCTTGTCGCAAAGGCGATGAGTTTGGCTATTTCACCTTTCGTGGTTCTGACATCATTATCCTGTTTCAGGAAGGGGCCAACCCGCAGTATAACCAGGACTTCTTTGCGCCGGAGGGGCCACCCTACTCGCTGTACGGCAGTCGCCTGGCGACAGTGACCCCGCGCAGTATAGGGTGAACACGGACAGCAGACGACATAAAGATGTAGCGGCCTATTCCCCCGGCAGCCCAATCCACCTGGAAGTTATCATGTGGGACATTCGTCGGTGCCATTGAACAAGGCTAACTGAACCGGCGAACCTGGATGAGTAGCCGCATTGGGTTTGCTGTTTTCTTAGGCGACAAATATCATGGCAATGAGCGTCGCGTGTGGCCCTCCATTCTCAAGTAAAATCGCAAAATGAGTAGCGAGCTTGGCAGTTTCCTTACTTCGGTCTACAACGCCGACTGTGATGCTGTTAGGGCCGCGCTAGCGGTCAATGCGGACCTGGCTGTGCTGGCCAGCTCGGGTCCTGAGCGGGACGTATTTGATCGTGACGTTAGTGCGATTCATCTCGCCGCGTTTAGAGGTGACGTCAACCTCATGCGGATTTTGCTCGAACACAACGCGGATGTGAATTCGCAAGGGGAAGCGGGTACGCCCCTGTTTCAGGCACTGGTCGCCGGTCAGGCGGATGCAGCGTTTTGGTTGCTGGATCAGGGCGCAAACGTGAACTATCAACACCCGAACGGGGAAACCGCACTCCATATCGCCGCATACGTTGGTAATGCAGATCTCGTTTCGGCGTTAATCGGCCAACAGGCACAGATCAATGCTTCAACGACGACCGGACCCACTGACACGATACCTGGTTCGCCACCGGTAATGGGAGAGACGCCACTGCACCTGGCTGCCGCCTATGGTCACCTGCACGTGGTGCGAACGCTACTGGCAGCCGGCGCGGACCCAAGTATACGAGACATCACCGGCGCGACAGCAGCACACTGGGCGGGTCGTTACCACCAGGAGCAGGTCCGTCGTGTATTGCACGCTGCTGAAGCGGTCTGAGAAGGTCAGATAGACAAACGCCCATACCGACCCAAACAATGATCTATGATGGGCCTTATCGGGATGATGCGTTGACGTCGCCCGAACTTCTCGGCCTGTGGGGGCATAGACAGACCGCTGTTATTTTGGTGGCTGGTGTTGTCCCCTCTGGTGATGCGCAACTTGAAGCAGGGGATTCAATGCGAACACGAATATTCTTTGGCTTGCTCTTTCTGTCTGGCGCGTTGGTTGCGCAAACCGAGGTCAAACTCACTGCCTCAGACGCGGCGGCGAATGACGTATTCGGTTCGTCCGTGGCGCTGTCGAACAATACAGTGTTGGTCGGCGCGTCCGGTGACGGTAATACTGGATCGGCCTATGTGTTCATGCGCGACCAGGGCGGCATAGACATGTGGGGTCAAGTGATCAGAATCACCGCGTCGGATGCAGCCAGTGGGGATTCGTTTGGCGCGGCGGTAGCTATCGATGGTGATATCGCCGTTGTTGGCAACTTTACCGACGCCGATATGGGCACGGATACCGGCTCTGCGTACGTCTTCTCACGCAATCAAGGCGGTGCCAACATGTGGGGCCAGGTCACTAAATTGACTGCGTCTGATGCGGCGATGAATGATCGATTTGGTGCATCCGTCTCAATCCACGGCGATACCGTTGCGGTCGGTGCGGACCAGGATAGCTACGACGCGATAATCCAGGGTGGCGCAGTCTATGTCTACTACCGAAACCAGGGTGGTGCCGACATGTGGGGGCAGGTAAGGAAGGTGACTCCCGGCGACGGCGACAGCAATGATGGCTTCGGGACCGCAGTGTCGATCGATGCCGATTCCATCGTTGTCGGCGCACCGTTCAGCAACCCTGGGAGCGCCGTCTTTGGTGGCTCTGCCTATGTCTTTCTGCGGAACCAGGGCGGCTCTGATATGTGGGGGCAAATCGCCAAGCTTGTCTCCTCGGACGTAGCCGGCTTTGATTTGTTTGGCGGGGCAGTTTCCATTGATGGCGACACCTCGGTTGTTGGTGCGATTTCCAACACCGAAGGCGGTATTCAAGGTGGGTCGGCTTACGTTTTCTCGCGCAATCAGGGCGGGGCCGAAAACTGGGGCCAAGTGGCCAAAATGACCGCTACAGATGCAGCCAATGGCGACAACCTGGGCATATCTGTTGCAACAAGTGGTGATACGGCGCTAGTCGGGGCTTACCTGGATGTTGGGGGCGGTTCTGCTTATTTGTTCTCGCGGGACCAGGGCGGAGCTGACATGTGGGGGCAGGTGACTCGGTTTGCAGGTATGGATACCTCGGGCTCGGATCAATTCGGGCGCACTGTTTCAGTTGACGGCGGTACGGCTGTTATTGGTGCCCCTCTCAACGGTGACGCCGGGACCAACAGCGGTTCAGCATATGTCCTGTTTGGCGCGCCGGTACCGGTTGAGCTGCAGCGTTTTAGCGTGGACTGAACTGCCAACAGCCCCTGTTTTGGACTCTTCCTAAAGCGGCCACACTTTAGGAACCAATAACGTTGCAATGCCCCAGAGGATCAGATTCAGCGGCACGCCAATACGCACAAAATCTCCGAAGCGGTAGTTGCCTGCACGATAGACGAAGGTATTGGTCTGGTAGCCAATCGGGGTCGCGAAACTGGCGCTACCGGCCAGCATTACGGTGACAACAAATGGCCGTGCATCAACACCCAGTGCATCGGCCAGGCCAATCGCTACTGGGGTCAAGATAATGGCGGCGGCATTGTTGCTCATCACCTCGGTCAGCAGCGAGGTGATCAGGTACAGTATCGACAACACCGCTATGGGACCCATGCCTTCCGTGAGCTGCACCAGGTGTCCGACCAGAAAGCTCATCGCGCCGGTGTCATCCAGAGCATGCCCGATTGCCAGCATGCCGTAAATCAGCAGCAGTAGCGGCCATTGCACCGCCTCATAGGCATCCTCCGGATCAATACATCGAGTCAACACCAGAACCGTGGCACCGATGACCGCAAGTGCTGTGATCGATACGCTAAATACCGCTGCAATCACCACCACACAGACCAATACCAAAACGGCCATGGGGGCTCGCTCAGTTCGCACCGGCCTTAGCTTTGGAATGGAGACATTGATGAACTGCGGACTAACGGCCAGTTTCTCCAAGGCGGCATCGGAACCTTGCAGCAGCAAAATATCGCCAACGCGCAATCGCAGAAGGTCGAAAGGATGGTTCAGGGCGCGTTTCTGGCGATGCACGGCAACGCATTGCATGCCAAAACGATGAGGCAAATCAAGAGCAGCGACTGGTTTGCCGATCAGTTTTGACTCAGGCCCGACAATCGCCTCAATCATTTTGGTTTCCTGAACGTCAACTGTGTCCGGGTCTGTTTGCTCGCTGAAGGAGACCTGCGCAAGCCGTGCGTGCAAAGCCGCAACCTCATCGGCACCAGAGTCAATCACCAGCCGATCTCCGACCCGCATTACCAGCGTATCCAAGGCACGCTTGAGTGAGTACTGACCTCTGATCACATCAAGCACCTGGACGCCAGCCATGTGCCCGAGGTCACTTTCACTGATTTTCTTGCCTACTACCGGTGAGCCTGCCGGTACCACAAATTCCGACAGAAATCGGCGTTTGCGTTGCAGAGCATCCGGATCAATTGGCGGGACACGGCTAGGCAACAACCACCAACCAAACAGCAGCAGATACAGCATGCCAGCCCCGGCCATGATCAAACCCACCTGACTGATCTCAAAGATACCGAAGGCTTGCATGCCGCGCTCGCGTGCCAGGCCATCGACCAGAATGTTCGTAGATGAACCGAGCAAGGTGCAGGTGCCACCGAAAATACTGATAAATGACAGCGGAATCAGAAACTTGGTAGCTGGCACCTTTGCCGCCTTGGCCAGGGTAATCATTACTGGGGTCAGAACGACAACGACCGGCGTGTTGTTGACGAACGCCGATAGCGCCATCACTGGCAATAACACAACCAAAATGGCCCGAGTCCATGATTGTCCAGCAAGTTTGCACACAGCACGTCCCAGGCTGGCGATGACACCGGTTCGCTCCAATGCCGCGCTAATGACAAACATCGCTCCAATGGTCAATGGCGCACTATTGGCGAACACCGATAGCAGAGAAGGGGTACTTAGGGTTCCAGTGGCCAAAAGGACGCTGACACCGGCGAATGCGGTGATTTCAGGTGGCCATTTCTCTCGCACAAAGCCAAAGAAAACGATGACCATCACAACCAGACATAGAAAGATTTCCCAGGTCACACCGACACCATGTGCTCAGCTCACCAGTACATCTCTTGTATTAAATTATTGCATTTTTCGTCCAGGCAGGGGTGAACACGCACCAAAGTCTACGGCAATGATTCATTCGGCATTCACCCCACAACGGTAACAATCAGGTGCATAATCTGTGACCTTGCTTGAATGAAGGAGAGGTCTGAATGTTGATTCGAAATGGGGTGATGACAGCCGCGCTTGTTGTGGGGTGTCTGGCTGGCAGTGTCCAGGCGCAGGATGTCGATGGCGTGGTTGAGCATCCAATGATCGAGCGCTATCCCGGACAGGTGATTGCCTGGCAGCACATCGAGAATTATATGCCCTACAAAGTCGCGGTCGGGCCCGTCACTGGCTATCGCACGATCTCGGACTGGATCGAAACCGAGGGGCGAGTAACGCGTACGTTTTACAAGCTGGAAGGTGAGGAACGCACCTTCTCTGAGGTTTACAAGAACTACCTTGATGCACTGCAACGCGAAGACTTCGAGATTCTCGGCATGGGCATGTCGGCCGACCGCAAGGGTGCGGACATTGGCTCTCGGCAGTGGATGGAAGTGACATTCGCCACTAACCCAGCGACCAAGCCAGGCGCCGTAGGCACCATGTTCTCAGGCACTTCATCGTCCGGTGGCGCAGGGGCCATCGTGGCGAAAAAGGAGCGTGCCGCAGGAACTGCCTATGTCGTGGTTTACGTCGAGCAACATTCCAAAAGCTACGTCGGCACCCTGATCGATATCGTCGAGGTTGAGGCCGCAGAGACCGGCCTGGTGGTGGTTGATGCCGAGGCCATGGGCTCGGATATCGACGAGTATGGTCGTGTGGTGCTGGATGGCATCGTCTTCGACTTTGATAAGGCCACACTTAAACCAGAGTCCAAAGCGGCGCTAGACGCGATCGCCCAGTACTTGAACGCCAATCCAGAGAAACGCTTCTACGTAGTCGGTCACACTGACTCAAAAGGCACTTTTTCCTACAACAGCAAACTGTCGGCTGATCGAGCACGAACTGTGACTGACACATTGATGCAGGACTACAGCATCGGTTCCGACCGATTGCAGCCCCACGGGGTCGGACCACTCGTCCCGGTGTTCTCTAATCAAAGCGATGCAGGTCGCGAGAAGAATCGGCGCGTTGAGTTGGTTGAGCAATAGGGCGTAAGGTGACCTGCATCCGGCATCGAGGCATGCGGTGAGCAAACAAAGTTTCCGCTCCATCTACGTCGTATTGGGCGACCAGTTGAGCTTGGATTGTGTCCTCGATGACCAGTTCGAAGCTGAATCTGACACCCTGTGGATGGCGGAATCGAAAGGGGAGGCCAAGCGTGCCTGGTCGCACAAGGCGCGCCTGGTCTACTTCCTCAGTGCCATGCGGCATTTTCGTGATGATATCCGGGGCAGGGACCTGCCTCTGATCTATCACGCCACCGAAGATCACAAACAAAGCGACCTGTCAGACCTGCTGGTCACCGACATCGAGAAGTACCAGGTCGAACGCGTCGTGTTGACTCGGCCAGGCGACTATCGTCTGTTCCAGGAGCTGAAAGCGGCTATTGCAAAGACGGATGCATGTTTGCTTGAGCAGGAAGACTCTCACTTTTACACCACGCCAAGACAATTTTCCCAGTGGGCCGATGGTCGCAAAGTCCGTCGCATGGAGCATTTCTACAGAGAGGTGCGGCGTCGCGAAGGCATCTTGGTTGATGACAACGGCAAGCCCGAAGGCGGCGAGTGGAATTATGATTCCGACAATCAGAAGAGTTTCGGGAAAGACGGCCCACCTGAACACGCATTCGCTCAGTTTCCACCGGACCAGGTGACAGAACAAGTTATCGCGCTGGTCAATGATCGCTACAGCGACCACCCCGGGTCTTGCGATGAATTCGACTGGCCTGTGACACGTCAGGATGCCAGAAAAGCGCTGCAGGATTTCGTCGACAACCGTCTCCAGCATTTTGGCGACTACCAGGACGCAATCTGGGTCGGCCAACCTTACTTGTTCCACAGCCGCCTATCTGCAGCAATGAACCTGCACTTGCTCGACCCAAGAGAGGTCGTTGCGGCCGCATGCGAGTCGCTCTCCAAGGGCAAGGCACCAATCAATGCCGTGGAGGGTTTTGTTCGACAGATTATCGGATGGCGAGAGTTCATTCGCGGATTTTACTGGTACCGCATGCCCGGTTGGCTGGATAAAAATGTGCTTGAGGCTGATGCTGACCTGCCGGAGTTTTTCTGGACCGGCGAAACGGATATGCGCTGTCTGGCCGATGCATTGAATCAAACCCTGCGGTTTGGCTATGCACATCATATTCAGCGACTGATGGTCACCGGCTTGTATTGCTTGTTACTTGGTGTCCAGCCTCGCCAGGTAAACCAGTGGTACCACGCCATTTACGTAGACGCTGTTGAGTGGGTGGAGCTACCCAATACGATGGGAATGAGTCAATTTGCCGATGGCGGCGACCTGGCCAGCAAACCTTACGTCGCCAGTGGTGCCTACATTCAACGGATGAGCAATGCCTGTGCCGACTGCCCCTACAACCCCAAGGAAAAGCTTGGCGACAAGGCCTGCCCATTCACAACCTTGTACTGGAACTTTCTAAACCGTCACCGAGACCGGTTCAGCTCACATCCAAGGATGCGTATGCAAATCAATAATTTAAAAAGACTTAGTGAGGAAACACTTAAGAAAGTTGAAATTAGGGCAGACCGGATAATCTCCCATTGCAAGCAATGAATTCCTCTGTGAATCAAGCACTACGAAAATGGTACTATCGCTCCAAAAAGCGTCAGCAGGCAGGCTATAGCACTACCCACCGCCAACATATACCAGGACGTCCCACGCATTGACGGTGAAAGGGGCCCTCTGCTTTGTATTTTAGCCGCTGCAAAAGAAAACAGGCTCACTAAACCGCATCCTGCGGCGATAATTATGGCGTTTATTACTCTTTACTCGAGCTGTGTGGAACAGGGAAACTGTTGGTTGTTCTGCGCCGATTTCTTCCGGGCAACGGAGTCGGGCTGCGATGAAGAGTCTATCTCGGCCGTTGACCACATATAACTGCGAGCCGAACGACCGGCAGCTTGGCTGAAACTTTCTCCGAATCCGAAGGAGCCTCGAAACTCAACAGTCAAAAAAGCGATGGTCAACGCGACAAACGTTAGCCAGGCAATAGAAATAACGACTTGACTGGTCCCGGTTCCCCAAACATTGCTATCGATCAGCTGTCCGGATAGGAAAGGACACAGCACGAACACGCACCAACCGTATTGACGGGTGCTGACGACCCACTCTCTGATCATCGCTACTTGTCCGTCACGCGGCGCTTCGAGCGAGTTGATCAACTTCAAGCAAACCGAGGTTGAAGCTAGCTTTTACTGCCGCATCCCTGGCGGGTTTGCTTGCACCAATGTGCCCCTCCGAAATCGCCATTTGCCAGGCTGACATTGCATCTGACAAACGACCCGTCTGGGCATATAGCGCCCCGAGATTTAGGGCAATATGTGCACAGACCTCGTGGGCGAGATCGGAATCGACGCGACGTGCATTTTTGGCGGCCAGGGTCCATGCCGCGAAGGCATCAGTAGCGTTGCCATCTCGAGAATAGAGCAAGCCTAAATTGAAACCGGCTTGTGCCGCGATCAAATAACCGTCTGGTGATCCTGAGGCAATGCCATCGTCGATCGCCCGCTGCCACTCATTCACAGCACTGTCAAAATCGTTGGATTGAGCCCGCAACCATCCGAGGTTTAACTCCGACCGTGCTCCAACAACCATCAAATCGTTTTCCCCTTGATGTTCCGTTGTCGCCAGTGCGATTGATTTTAGGCGGCGCCGTCTTGTAGGAGACATCGGCAACCTGATTGGGCTCAACAGTTTGTGTGTGATCCTTGAAATGATGTTTTTAAGTTGCACAATTTGATCCTCATATGCTGAAACTTACCATCCTGTATATATATAGTGTCTTGAAGAAACGAAATCTCCCCATAAATTTTTAACTAAAGTATACAAACCACCAAGAAAGGCTATTATTCCGGGAAATCATTGCCCAAACAGGACACCAGGACTGCGACGGAGGCTAGAGGGACTAGCCGACCCACGGATGGCCGTGGATCGCGATCGGGCTTCTTGCCTTCGGCAAACCGCCCAATCGATATTCGCTATCCTGGCCTGGTTAGGGCAAGGAACGAAACCAACCCGGTTTTGCGGAGCAAAGAAGGGTTGGATCCGTGACTGGCTGCCCGTGTAGCGCAGCGAAGTCCAGAAGGCCGAGCGCATAGTGGCGACCTCCGTATCGCAGGTCCGAGGAGGGTGCGATGGCGGCTTTGCATTGCAAAGAAGCCTTCGCAACCGTTCGATCAGACCGTGGTCGATTTCCATTTAGAACGGAACGAAATGGGATAAGACCCAATAACGGGCCGAAATCCATGTTTCTTTGCAGCAGTCAGCGACTGTAGATCGTGACCCTGGTACGCCGTGTTGAGGAGTGTCGCACGTTGCCCTCGGCCTGGATGCAAATAGCGATTGCCACTGCCCATCCGGCAGTCAACCGCCGCGTCGCCAGGCCTTGATCTTGGTACCGACACCACGTCTCAAAGCTGAGAAATAGTGTTCGGCAAAGTCCATGCCTGCCAGTATCAGCACGATGAGAATTGAAAACTTGACTGCAACCGAAGCGCTGACCACGGCTACGCACACGCCTATAGCGGCCAGTGCCCAAATCGTCGCGGCCGACGTGACGCCCATGATCACGCCTTCTTTCGACAGCATTACCCCAGCGCCAAGAAAGCCAACGCCGGTCACAACTTGACCGATTATTCTCGACGGATCGCTGCTCTCTGACTGCACAGCGGCACCGGCGGCAATGAAAATGTAGGTTCCCAACACGATCATCGATGAGGTGCGTATTCCCACCGGTTTGCCGCGCATTTGGCGTTCCAGGCCAATGATTGCCCCACATAACAGACATGTGCCAATAGCGCTCCATTTGAAAGGTGCGATATCAAAGATTGGCGACAGGACCGACAGAATTTCCATACCGTCATCTTAGTGGAGGCACCACAGCCAGCGAAAGTCCCTCAGTCCACAACTCTCCGGCTTGGCCGCCGTCATTTCCTTTCAAGCTGATTGGTTTGGAGATTTCATTGACTCAAGACACTATTAAGTAGAGACGCAAAGTTAATTTGTCCATTAGGTAGTACGCGTTTTGCGGGAGCCGAAGCGCGATGTAAGGGTAGGGGGAAAATGCGGGATATTCTTTATGTAAACCCCTATGTAGCTACCGGGGGCAGGCTAGGCACACTTCAGCTGCCTGAGCCTTACGTCCTGGCCGCCCGGTTTTTCTTTTGCGGGATGATCGACCGCACCGGCACCCTTGATACCGGATTTCCATATCGTGTGATGGACCCAATCCCGAAAGCGACAAACTCACCACTTACTTTCGAAGATATTTCCGATGCCATCGGCGAAGAACTGATCGACAGAGCGCTGACAGATAACAAGGAGATCCAGGTTCTTTGGTCAGGGGGCATAGATTCAACGTTGGTACTCATCGCTTTACTCAAAGCCGCTGAACGTAGAGGCAAGACAGACCTGATTGAAGTGGTTCTGACCATCGATTCAATTCAGGAATATTCCGAGTTTTATGCCCAACACATCCACAACCGGCTCCGAATCAGACCAGTCGCTCACCCGGTTTTTGGGTATCTCGACGATGACAAGATCATCGTTACCGGCGAACACGGCGACCAGCTATTCGGTAGTGATTATCTGGCCAAGTTCGTGCCGACGGGTACCGCGTGGCTGCCCTATAAAGACGTTCTCCCTTTAATCATCACCGGCAAACTTGGTGACCCTGACCAGGCGGATGTTGTGATGGACTACCTGCGGCCACAGATTGCAAAAGCACCGGTACTCATTGAGACCGTTTTTGATTTGTTTTGGTGGTTGAATTTCTCGCTGAAATGGCAGCATGTCACATTCCGAACGGTGATTTACCGGCGAAAAAACCACCGCAAGACCTACGACACCTTATGCCATTTCTTTCGTGATCCTCGATTTCAAAATTGGTCGCTGACCAATCGAGACAAAGTCATTGGAGGAGATTGGGACAGTTACAAGTACGTCGCCAAGCAATACATCTTTGACTATACCAACGATGAGCGCTACTTCCGCCACAAGAGAAAGGAAGTTTCCTTGTGGGGCTACTCGCAAGAAACGGAACGCAACTGGGGGCGCTTGCGTGAAGCCATTTATATGTTTGATGACTTTCATCCACATCACGACGTTTACGCATTGAAGGATGACTGGGAGCACTAATGGGAACAACCACACACAGCAAGATCACGCCTCATTTTGCATACTGGGACGGTTATTGGGGTGAGCTTTTTCGCGATGAAGATGCGCGTTTTCCGTCCATCATCTACGGCTTTGACAGCACTTGTCATGAACATGCCAGCTGGACATTCGGCGACCAGTCCGTTCGCGAGGGAGACATTCAAATTCCCGGCGTCGGTGCGTGTTTCGGATACGTTGAGTCCGGTACGATTCAAATCAGCTCGGTAGGTGGCCCTGATCAAACCATAGGTGCCGGGCGCGAGATGTTCTTCTGTCTGGCCAATGGGGCCAGGATCAGGTTTCGTGAACCGGGTCGTATTGTTGTCGTGCAGGCCGTCGGGTTTCGTGGCCTGAACGTATTTGGCGGCCCAATCGAAAGCCACGGGCGACTAAAATACATCGACAGTTGTTCTGATTCGGTCCTGGTCGCTTCTCCATTGCTTGGAGACCCATGTCTGAACCACCTGCATTTCCCCTCAAACATCGATCAGACCGCACATACACACCCCTCAACTCGAGCCGGAATGATCGCGCGCGGCCAAGGGGTTTGTATCACCCCTGATCGAGAGTACCCATTGACGGCAGGCAGGATTTTTCACATTCCCAAAGACGGCACACACCGCTTCGCTACCAGCGCTTCTCAGACCATGGATGTCATTGCCTACCATCCAGATTCCGACTTTGGACCGACCCACGAGGAACACCCGATGGTGAATCGAACTTGGGTTGATGGCAGAAAGATTGACAACTCTCAGGGACGTCATACTGAGGCTCAAATTGTTCAAGGCAGATCGGGAGTGAGTGTGCCAGAGGAATATTGGCCAACAGCGTAGAGTCAGCCCAAATACTGTTTATGCACGAATGGACTGGTCATCAAAGACAGAAGGGCGGCGTAGTCCAGGTCCATGTCCACCAGCTCACCGACGCGCAAATGCGTTTGCGCCGGATCAACAATCAGATGGTCACCACTGCTGCCGAGAACAGATTGGTTACACCGTGGACGCAGTGCATCAACGACAACATCCTGAGAGCCAAGAGCCAGCACCGCACGCCGGTTTTGACTATGGACCAAACTAGGGGCGGTCGGTCCATTGGCTTGTGCACGCTCCGCGAAGTAAGGCTTGTCACGAACCTCAATGACCTCGGCCTGTAGTGTGAACACGTCGCCATGCAAATGCTCGACTTGACGTTGTGTCATCGGCTCCCGCCCCAACAGCAGCAATTCACCAATGCGCAACTGATTGATGCGACCGCGGTCTGTCGCCGACATCAACCAATCGTGACAAGACGAGCTGCCGCCGGATACGGTGCCAAGCGACAGCCTGAACCGCCGTTCCATAGCAACCGTCAGTTCTGACAAAGCCTGCATTTGCCGTGATGATGGTGCGCTTCCACTGACACAGCCCATATTGGTTCCGATGCCAGCGAGTTTGATGCCTTGGATTTCCAGTGCCCTGGCCAGGAACATCGGAAAATCGTCCAGCATCACACCCTCGCGCAGGTCACCGGTCTCCACCATCAGGATGACTTCGTGCACCACTCCCTGTGACCTTGCAGCTTGACCCAAGGCGGCCAGTACCGTCAGATCTGAGTTATGGCTGACATCGGCCAGCGCAACCACCGTATCCACCTGGCTCAATTGAGTACGAGTCAACACCCACCTGGCCTGCAGACCCGCATTGCGCATTCGCTGAATATTGCTCAGACGACTGTCGGCTATCGTTTCGATGCCGACAGCAAGCCAACGACTGACCAGCTGCGGATCACCCAGCACGGCCTTTGACACAGCAACCACGGCAACACCGCGGGATTGGTACCAGGACCGCAGCAGACGTGCATTGTCTGCAAGTTTTTTCAGGTCGATGGTTAATCGCGGGTAAGTCACGACGTCACAATCACCGGTGTCATCTCGAGATTTGCACAGTTGGATCCCCGCATGCGGTTAACGCGACCGTTCATGAATCCGACTCGGATCTCGAAATGTCGGCTCGATGGCTTTCCTTCTGCCGTAACGCTAGGGAGGCCTTCGGCCAAGAAAAGTTCTTGAGCGACATAGCCATTGCGGTTGTCTCGAAACACGGACTCAAGCTCGCGTTCGGAAGGTTGAACGAACACGCCCTGACTGCGATAACTTGCCATCGGTTTCAACACCAGCTTGTCCCGTCCCCCAAACGCTTCGATCAATTCTGATGCCGCTTCAAAATCGCTGACCAGGTGCGAACGCAAGCTTGCTCGCGCAATCAGTTTGCAGTCCGAGTCGCCAAGACCCAGCGGCTGCTCAAAAAGATTGTTGAATATAGTCAACAAGCGCTTGGTCCCTAAGCGCCATCCCTGCGGGCTGGGAACGAAACGATCTGGCTGTGCGCAGTAAAGGGCTGAGTAATTGGCGAACAAGTCCTGATTGGCTTCCCATGTTCCTGGAATTAGAAGGTTGAGCACAACGTCATAGGGCGATCCGTTCCAGCGCGGCCGCCTCTGCCCGTCGCCAGGATCTACATGGTTGGCGAAGACACACTGCGCATCGACGCCATACTTGCGAAAAATAGTGGCGATGTACTCATAGTGCGGTCTGAGCTCTCGACTGCTCTTTAGCGGGCTAACGGCAATGGCAACACGAGAATGGCGTCCGTTTTCAGTCACTGCCTCCACCAGCTTTTTTTCAAAGCCAGCATTGACCCGGTGAGAGGGCCTGACTGCAAACACGGACAGGAACTGGTGCTCCATCAACTCCAGCAAACCAACGCGACCGGGCACGTTGAAATTGACCTCAATGATCCGAGCCTGATCGCCCTGCATATGAAAGTCGACGCAACCAAAATAGTCATGTGGCTTAAGGTCGTTCCACGGCAAAAACCAATCGTGTTGCAACATATGCTTTTGCAACTGAGGTGATTGCAGCAAGCGCACTACGGCATGCGTGGTAGCTACCAGGCGGTCAAACTGATCTTGCGACAAAAACACTGGTGTCGTGCTGTATGGGTAGCGGTGGCCCACGGTCGCCTCCATACGATCCATGTAACGCGCGAACTTGTCTGCGGAAAAGGATGCCAAAAACGCCTGCATTGCCAGGTCCGGCGCGCTCATTGCGTAACGAGCGCCGCTTCGGACTGGATGAGGATCACCTCGGTCAGAGCATCGCGCCGAACCTTGCCAAGGTCAGTTAAGGGCAGTTCGTCGATGAACACGTATTTGGTCGGACGCTTATAGAACGCCAAGCGTTCACTGCAATGATCATCCAATTGGTCTTGCAGGGTGATGCGGTCGGCCGCGGATTCGGTCACCACGGCAGCAACCGGTTGCTGAAATTTGACTGGGTGGGGCAGGCCAACAACTGCACACTCGGCAACCGCTGGGTGCTCCTTCAAAACATCTTCAACATCTCCGGGCAGAAACTTGAGGCCATCAACATTAATGTTGTCGCGCACTCGCCCTTTGATGGTAAGAAACCCATCGCTGTCGATGACCCCGCTGTCGCCAGTCGGCAACCACCCAGCAGCATCCAGGGCGTCATCGCGCCCCCAATAGCCGGCGGTCACGTTTTGACCCCGTATCATGACCTCACCGATGCCTTGTGAGTCCGGGTCCTTGATCTTGATTTCTACCTCACTCATCGCCTTGCCCGCAGCTGAGAGCTTTTCAGGGTTATCGTTGTAGCAATGGGCGGCACTGCGACTGGCTTCGGTCAATCCGTAGTAGGTACAAAACCGGGTCGATGGGAGCAGCCCCATCAGGTCAATCACCAGCTCGGGCCGAATCGGGCAAACATTGGCCAAAATGTAACGAAGGCGGTGTGCCTTGCCGCGAAACATCTCGCGATGTTGGGTTGCCAGCTGGCTCAACATGCCAGGGGTCGAAAGCAGCCCCGTCATGCGTTCGGACTCAATGATGTTGAGCATTTGCAATCTGTCTGCATCGGTCATGGTGCCGAAGAAGCAAGGCATGAACTGAATGTAGTTGCCCAGCCACAGATGGGCATGAAAGTGACCCAGGCCGCCGGTCGAGCCCAAGGGCATCACGATCAACTCTCGTTCTGCATCTGTCATGCCGGCGATCTGGATCAGGTTTCGTGTTACGCAGCCGATGTTTGCATGCGTCGTCATGACCGCTTTTGGTGTGCCCGTGGTACCGCTGGTCAGCATCATGTAAGCAATCTCATGCGGCTGGCATTGCTGTACTTGTGGTAGATCACTGTCGTTCAAATCCGGAACGGTGATAAGCGGAAGTGATGATGCTGCCCAAGCATCCCGCTGCTGATCGGTGACTACCAATACCGCAGTTGTTTGCTCAACCGCGCATGCCACTTCAGCGACCGAGCGCTCTGCATACAAATGTACCGGAATGGCACCTATAGTCATGGCGGCCATGTAGGCCGTCAAGTGGTGTGTTCGACCAGAAATATGCAGGATGATGCGATCCCCATAGCCCACACCGTTGGTCTGGAAGTAAGCAGCGCAACGTCGAACCTGAACGGAGAATTCGGAAAATGTCAGTTGGCGACCACATTCGCCTAGAAACACCTCATCGCCTTGTAAGGTCGCGCGCAGGGCCAACTGATCCAGGACTGTGTTCATCCACCGCACCTGGCAGCTGAGGCCTGGCCGACGCCGCCGGTAGACACGCCGCCGATATGCAATTGATCGATCACCGACACCACCGGATCAATCATGTGTTTGCTGTGAAATAGTTGAGCCAACTCAGGCCTCATCTGGGGCGCAATCGCCTGAAACAACAAGGGCACCTCCGAGCATGCGGCGACAATTGTGTCTACCTGCCTGGCTTCGGGTAGCAATCGACCAAAAAACTCGTTCCCGGCAGCGCGTGCGACAGCTGGATTGAAGGCTTTCATGCCCTGATAAATGGCGCGCATCAGTGCGTCCTGCGCATCAGTTGATGGCAGGATCAACGGCACCTTCGCCCGTCGCAATGCCCTGGCATAGATCCCGCACAGCAGCGTTCCGGTTGTAGCGGTCAGCACAACAGGCAAGCCAGGGCGCAGTTGCGAGACGGCCGCTTCGATGATTGACGCAAACTGGAGGCGCCTCAGCACTGAGTTCTCGCCTTGCTCAATCCGCTGTCTTATCAGCGGCAAAAAGTAATGGACCGTGTTGCAAGACATCACGCAATCAATTTGATTGGGAACATTGCCGCTCGGCGTTTGGTTTAAGACTTCGCTATACAGAAGCCCAACAGCCCGCATAAGCGCAGCAACGACCTGGTCGGCCAGTGCCACCGCCGCGTCTTGCGATCCCGAATCCATTACGTGACGAATCACCTCGGTGCGGTCTCGCGTCGAACAAGCCTGATACAGCATGACCACGCGATCGTCGTTGAAACGATTGCAGGCGTATTCGAAGATTGAGGCACCTGCGTACGGCCCCATGCCACCCAACAACAAAAGCGGTGGCTTGGTGGGCGATTTCGGTTGGTATATGAAGGCGTCACAGGCGCAGCTTTGATCGCGGCTGGATGTTCCCCGGCCAATGGCATTGCGCAACAGGCTGACCTTGTAGTCACGAATGGCCGCAATCGCAGCTTGTTGACTGCGGTAGCAATGAACCCCCGGTAAGATCACCACAGCCTCGTTTCAGGCCTCGGTGCTCATTCGCTCGGTCAGCTCCTGCATGACGGGGGCTACACCCTTCAGGTATTGACGAAATACGCGCTCGGCAAGCTCATAGTTCAGTTGCTCATCGGTGCCTTTCAGATACAGATCAAGCGAGTCCAGTACCACCTGGAAGTGAGCGATCTCGGTTTCGTCCTCAATGTGGGCAGATATATACATCAGCGCCCTGGCTTTCTCTTTTGGCCCCAGATCGCAGTGATTGTCGACATAGGCGTTGAAACTCGGCAGGGCGGTTGAATATTCACCGTGGTTGTAAATCTCGGAGAACATGTTGGTAAAAAGCCCTACCTGAATATCCTCAACCACCATGTTTCGATAAACCCACTTGCTGAACCTTGACGCAGAATCGAGGCGATGACGTTTCAACTGCCAGTCCTCGGCGACAAACGTGCCGGCAAAGGAGTCATACAAGTCAGCATGCGTGTGACCGTCAAAATCCAGACCCAAATCTTCATGACTGGTCTCCGCGTTCTTTGCGGCGGCGCTCAGCAATGACAGCTCATGTCCGTTGATGGCCGAATCAGCCAATCGCTGCAGGCGGCATGAAAGGCCATAGATAGCCAGCATCTTAAGATGGGTGGCCTTCCAGGAATTGAAGACGCAACTGAGTAAGTCCTGCGACCATTTTTGTTCTGGTAGGCGCGCAAAGAAACGTTCGATCTTCGCCACCGACTCAGCTTCCATTGCAAAACTGTTTTTCAGGGCCTGCTTCAAACCCGAATCCGGTACCAGGCGAATGACAGGATCAACGTGATCCAACAGAGGAGAAGCTACTGACATCAATGATCACTCCGTGGCTTGAACAAGCGAGGGGTGCCAAGCAGTTTGGTAACGGCGATCGAAATGGTGGCGCACTGCCCCGCCTGATTTCCAACAACAAGTCGGTCCAGTTGAGCATGTCCACGCAATCCCCTCCCAAGAAATGGGCCCCTCATATTAATAGTGTCTTGGCCAGCCCAAATCTCCCGAAAACATGAGTCGCTGACACGCGGTATCGCCCTAATCCCCATTGGTTTCGCTCACCTGTTATGGTGTCGATGCATATGCCAACAGGAGCATCCGTTTGAACGTATTTCGAGTCGCCAGCATTGCAGTGATCGGTATCTGTGTTTCCTGCAATCCAGTCGTTGCTTGCACCACCGATAAGTTGCAATGTCTTCTGGCAGATCTGGAAAACGACCCGCACCGAGATCTACATTCAGTTGTTGTTGTACAAGACGGTGAGATGATCGCGGAGAAGTACTACAACGGGGGCGACGAGGGGACGCTGGTCGATGTGCGGTCGGCCGGGAAAAGCGTCACCTCACTGTTGTTCGGTATTGCGAGGGATCAAGGCGCAATACACAGCATGGAAGATCCCGTTGAGAAGTACTGGCCCGAAGCGAAGGGCAGCGCCATCGGCTCGGTGAGCCTTGTAGACTTGCTAACCATGCGTACCGGGCTGGACGCGGATGGAAACAACCCGAACTCAGCCGGGTATGAAGATCATATGGACGCGTCCGATGATCCACAGGCCTTTGCACTGGAAGTTCCCAACATGGAACGCCCCGGCACACGCTATCGCTACAACTCCCTTGCCGCCTACGTGACCGGCATCGTGGTGGGACGCGCGACTGGCCTTGGGTTGGGGACGTTCGCGCACAAAAACCTGTTTGAACCACTGAATATTGAATATTGGCAGTGGCAAAAGGATCGATCAGGGTTGACCAAAGGCCAAGGCAATCTATTCCTGACTGCTCGAGGCTTTGCTCGGATCGGTCAAATGGTTCTGGACAGCGGCGTCTATAACGGGCAGCAAGTTGTTAGCCGCTCCTGGATCGACGAAAGCTTGAAGCCACGCGTTGATGTCTCGGCATACGAACCCAACGCGACGGGGTACGGCTACTACTGGTTCTACCAAACCTACGTTGTGAATGATCGCCAGATCAATGTGTCATTTGCGTCAGGCAATGGCGGCAACAAAATTTACCTCATCCCCGAGCTCAACATGGTGGTATCAGTCATGTCCCGGGCCTACGGACAAGGGCGCGGACAGCGACGCTCGGAAAACATTCTGAAAGCGATATTGGCTGCGCGACCACCGGACTGATGCCCTTCGTTCAACACTCCGACCGGTAGACGGTGGAGGATGTGTGCACCGAACCTAGTTATCGACGTACCCATCGAACCATGTGCGGTTCGGATCATGGTTGCGAAGGTCCACACCGAAATCTACTGATGCCTTCATGGCCATTAGCCAGGAAACCCAACCGGCCGAAATCTCCATCTTTTCCGCTTCGTCGATTCCTTCTGCCACCATTTCCATATCCGTCCCAGTCGATCCATCCTTTGAAAGATTGAAAGTCGTTTTCCAACCGAAGTACCTTGCTGAAAACCGTTTTCCCTCAACACGCTCCAGAATCGCACCGGTGTCCTCAATTCCATTCAAGAAGACATAGTGGATCTTGCCATCGTGTTCGTCCGCCGACTCTGCCCAATATCCACGCCTGCCTTCATCCGTGTTGAGCGCCTCATACACCTTTTCGGGCGGTGCTGCGAAATGCAACTTGAATCGAATTACATTGTTTGTGCGTTGGTAGGTGTCTTTCCGATCATTGCCCATCGATTACCCCTTCACGGAATTGGCCAATTCCCCGCCGCCTCGCCTGAGACGGCATACGTCGAGGAAAAAACAGTCATGGCGGCAACGGTGCTAGGATTAGGTGCCGCCCAGGATATCGACACCGTATTTGTCTTCGACCTCTTTGATCTTCTTTTTCATCGCATAGGTCAACTCAAAACTTTTAAGTTTTGAGAGGATATTCGAAAGCACTCTGGTCTCGTTTTCGTCTACCTTGCCATCTTTCTTGGCAATATCCAGTAGCCGGTCCAGTTCATACTCATCCAGCTTTCCATCATTGGAAAACACGTTGATGGAATGATAGGTAAGCTCCAGATGGTCTCTACTACCTGTCATTAGTCTTCTCCTTTTGTGTAGGCAATAAATACTAGTCGGTTCGCGACTAAACCGAAAGTTCGCTGGCGCCCCGAGCGCCAGGCTAGGGTTAAGTGACTTGTGGACCTCCAAGCCTGGGTGTCCAACAAGTCCACTGCGTCCAGCAACCAGACTTACGTGACAAGCCCGACCGCCTCCCCAAAGTGGATCGACAGCACCAGGAAGACGGAAGCGAGCACCAGAATCTTGATCATCAGCGGCCCTACAAACCGGAACCAGGCAGTGTAGGGCACCTTACCCAAAGCAAGGGCCCCCATCACCAGCGCACTGGTTGGTACGATCATGTTCATGAAGCCATCGCCGAACTGAAACGCCAGTACCGCGGTTTGTTGCGGCACCCCGGTAAGCGTGGCAAGCGGGGACATGATTGGCATGGTGACAAATGCCTGGCCGGTGCCTGACGGGATAAAGAAGTTCGTTAACGATTGCACGATTAGCATACCAATCGCCGCCACCTCAGACGGGAAGCCTTCAAGGGCACCGGCGATTGACATGACGATGGAGTCGATGATCTGACCGTCTTCCAGTACAACGGCAATCGCACGTGCAAAACCAACGATTAGTGCCGGTGCCACCATCTTGGCGCAACCTTCAAGAAAGGTGCGGCTGATTTCGGACGGTCCGATGCGCGCAATCGCTGCCGCTATCAGGCCTATGGCAAAGAAGATCGTGTTTAGCTCGGTGATGTACCAGCCTTGTTTCGAGGCACCCCATACGAAAAACGCCAGCCCTCCAAAGAACACAATCAAGATGGCAATACGCGCACCCGTCAACTTGATGTCGTCAGGTTTTTCGAATCCGGAGCTGTAATCGATGTCGGCTACCAGACTCTTGGACGGGTCTTTTTGCACCTTCATCGCATAGCTGTAAAGGTGATGAAATCCGAGCGCCAGGAAGGCGAGCATCATCACCAGCCGAGCTTCCCAACCTGAGGTCAAGGTCACGCCGGCGATGTTCTGTGCGATCAACACACCGAATGGATTGATGCCAGCACAGCCCCAGCCAATCCCATACGGAATCCACACCATACCCATGGCGACAACCGCATCCATTCGCATCGCTAGCGTCATGGTGACGATGATGGGAATTAGGGGCACGTATTCCTCACCCATGCCGATGGTAAAAGAGCCGACTGAGAACATCGCAAAGCAGCCGAGGATTAGAATCCACGGGCTGTGGCCGAGACGATCCACCGAGCGATGCAGCGCGGCGTCTATGGCGCCAGTCTTTCTCAGCACCTCGATCACGCCACCAACGATGAAAATCAGGAAGATGATGCCTTGCGCGTCTGCAAGGCCCTTGGTCACGCCGACCAGGAAATGCCACAGCGGAAGAGTAACCTCCTCATCTGGACTCACCGCTTCATAAGTGCCAGCGACCACCATCGATCGGTTCGGGTTGTCAGGGTAGGGCACGCGTTCGAAGGTCCCCTGTGGGACCACGTAGGACAACAGCTGCGCGAAAATGATAAAGCCGAAGATCAGAGCCAACGAGTCGATGGTGAAGCCGCGTTTGCGCATTTGGATGCCCCTTGGTGTTGTTGCGGCAAGAATAGCAAATCATCCACGCTTCAACTTGCAAAAAAAAAAGGCGGCCAATGCCTGACCGCCTTTCAGTCGTTCTGGAACCTGGAGCTGAATCACCCTCAGGTGAAGGCGAACCGCACTCTCCAACCAGGTATCAATCAACCATTCCAGTCAACCGTGTCAGGGCACTCGGAACCGCCTTGAGACTGAAACCCGGACTCGAAGATTGTATCCAAAGTAGGGAAGTAGTCCGCAACGGTCGCACCCATGGTGTCCGAAATCATGAACGCTACATCTTCATTTTCGACGGTCCCGGTAGCGGTGCCATCGTAGGTCTTTGATGGCGTTGAAAACCAGTCGACCCTGGGCCCGAAGCGATCCGTCGACATTATGGTGTCGACCACTGAATCGACATGAAGTCCATGCGCCCATGGGAACAGTGGATCCTGATCCGGCGATTGACTCAATGCGTGTTGCGCGCCAAGTAAATGACCAACCTCATGGGTGAAAATGTACGGAATCTGCCGCTGACAGTTTTCACGAACAATCGCCTTCGCGGCACCCCAATTCTGAGGATCATTCGAGTCAGCAGTGTTTGGAATGTCTGCAAATCCACAATAGGAAAAGTCAGGAAAGGCGATATCGAAATCGCCGTCGGCCAGCACCACCACGACGATGTCTGCGCCAAGCTCTTGGCGTTCAGCTTCGATTGCGCTGTTGTCAACGATATCGAAAAACGCTTCCGTTTCTGTTTCCCAAGCTGATGACCCATCGGCATCCGTTGGCAAGCCGGTCAGGCGCCTGTAGTAGACCTCGCCGTGCTGTGTTCCGGTGCCATTGGAACCGTCAGGGCCGCTGGCCATGTGAGATCCATTCGAGTGAGTAACTGCGGCGCTGATCAGCGTAGTAATGGATTCATCGTCATTGCAGTCCATCGGGTCGCCATTGTGGTTCGGGCTGGTTCGGGCTCCTTCAGAATACAGGACCAAAGTGTCGATGGCGTTGAACGTTCCCGACGTTCCCTTGCTGGCGACGTTTTCAGCCTTTGGCATTGGGTTGGCGAAAGCATCGGCGGTGTCGTCGGCCAGCTGGTTGAAGAAATAACTTGAGTCAACTTGCGTGAGCGAGTCTCCGTAAATCCGGTAGTGGCCATGTTCGTACTGAAAATAGCCTACGAACTGACCATGACGCCACGTCAAAGATAGAACTTTGGCGTCCAACCGCCCGTACCAGATAAATGAAAACTCATCCGGTGATGCATCAGGGTCCGGAATAAGCGGGCAGGAATCGGTGGTTTGGCATCCGGGAACGCTCGTGTCCTCAATGTAGCCATCAATCATCTCGAACGACGTTCTCGGAATCTCAATTAGTTCGATGCCGATTGGAAGCAATGGGTTTGGAACCTCAATCGCAATATCTTCCGGCACGCGACTCATCACTTCAAAATCAAGCGTCACCGGGAAAGTGAACAACACGCCAGGCGGAGGTGTACCAATATCGGGTGGTCCAACAAGCTCAAATAGACGGTTGCTCGAGTGCATCGAGAGTGGGCCAGACAGGTGTGATTCGACGCCCGTGCTGGTGGCCGATGACGCGCTGGGTATTGAGAATCCGACCAAGCCGGCTAAGGCTGTCGCCACGATCATGTCTTTCAGTTTCATGTAATTGACTCCTTCATCGCGGAAACATCGCGCTCTTTTTCTGCGCAAGTTGAATGAAGCAACTACCATGCCAAGCCATCGCGCATCCATGCGTCACCTGGGTTTAGAGAGCACCTGCATCAAAGGAAGGATGTCTATCGCGCGGCCTTGCTGACATTTTTTCGGTAAAGACGACACCTGGGCGTAAAAATTGCACCCTGAACGCAATTTTTTACGTCCTCAGCCGCTGACAAGAAATCAAAATGCAAGAGTTCGCTAGCCTTGCGGCTGTCTTGTCCGAAAACTAATTAGAGCGCGTCCACAGATAAGTGTTTTGACGCGCTCGCCCTGGCACACGGAAGTGCCAGCATTTTCAAGTTATTGAAAATGAGGGGTTTCACTGACCGCGCTCCTTGAAACCCGTGTCCGCGTTAGCCACGGATGG
>BQJN01000030.1 GCA_021604725.1 Lysobacteraceae bacterium
ACTAGCCAAGTCCCAAAGCACGCGTTAGCGTGCACCCTTTGCGTTCTTCGCGACTTCGCGAGAGACCTCTTCCAGCGTCAGCGTTCTTTCTTCAGCCGCAAATAGCGACCTCATTGATCTCCTTATCTCGGCGGTTCCTATTTCCTAAGGCACGTATGTAGCGTGCACCCTTTGTGTTCTTTGCGGCTCTGCGCGAATCAATCTTCTAGCGTGAGCGTGCTTCGCGGACTTCGCGTCTTCGCGAGACATCTACCTGGCAGCTGAGTAGGTGAGCAATGAAGTAGCCATCCATGGCGCAACACTAGCGCGCAGTGAGTACGAGTAGCCTTCGTTGGATTTGTGATGGCAACAACCGTCCCTGGACCGCACCCAGCCGGTACGTCCTGTACCGTCGTTCGCGGGGATCGAGTGCCTTGGGGCACTCGCTCCACTGGCCCGCTCACCCTCATCAATGCGGCTTCACCCAGATCAAGTCCGGAATGACGGTTGGTTGGGCTGGTGCGCCACTTTCGCGTTTACTAGCCAAGTCCCAAAGCACGCGTTAGCGTGCACCCTTTGCGTTCTTCGCGCCTTCGCGAGACACCTCTTCCAGCGTCAGCGTTCTTTCTTCAGTCGCAATAGCGACCTCAATGATCTCCTTGTCTCGGCGGTTCATCTGTCTTTAATTCCGCGCCAGCGGCGGGTGGTGACGATTTCCAACTAGACGATGATGGCAACAACCGTCCATGGGTGAGTCTGCCACTGCCAATAGGCTACGATGATGGCAACAACCGTCCATGGACCGCCTCACAGCCTGCACATCCATGTGCAGTCGTTCGCCCGCCGCAGAGTGCCTTGGGGCACTCCGCACCATGGCGTACTCACCTTCGCGAGAGACCTCTTCCAGTGTCAGCGTTCTTTTTCCTTACGGCGCTGCGCGCTTCTGGAATTTGGGTTCCGGGTTCCGGGTTCCGGGTCCAGGCCCGGAATGACACGGCCCGGCATGACACGGCCCGGCATGACGGTTGGCTGATGCGCGTCATGGATGTATGCGGCTGGCCAATGACGCCCGCTCACTCAAAGTCATCAACGAAAATGAGATCTTCCGGGTTGGTCTCGACCGCGCCGATGTCCGGGGATGGGCCGCGAGCCTGGCCGAGGATGTCCTCGTAGGCCGCTGAGCCTGGGTCGGCGGCATCAATCAGTGAACTGCCCGGAGTTGGTGTGCCGTAACTGGTGACCAAATTCATGAACACCTCCCTGATGGTGGATGAACCGTCGGCGAAGGTGGTGCCATTGAAGGTCGGTGCGACTACACCGGCGGTCGATGGCAGCATCGGGTCGCCGAGTACGGCGTTGCTGTCATCGGCGACGGTCACGAACTGGCCGGTGTCTGGCGGGATGGCACTGCCCCCATTCCAGTAGGCGTTGTTGTCGATGGTGACTGACAGATTTTGCGAGGGTGGCGCATCGAACACATCAACCCCATTGAAGCCTTCTGCGCCCATGGTGCCGGTGGGGTCAGACCAGGCGTTGTTGAGCATCAGGATGTCTTCGTTAAGCGGATTTTCACTACTGGCGATCAAGCGCGCTGCGTAGCTTCGTGACGGCAAGTCGCCGGTGACGGTGTTGTTGCGGTAGATCACGTCGTTCGAACCCATGACGGTGAATGATGTTCGAGTCAGCGCCGCCGAGTTGCCGATCATCAGGTTGTTCTCCGCCAACACCCCGATCGCTTCGAAGGTGCTGGTGCCATCTTCACCGATACGCAGAAAACTCTGGCCGTCGCTGCCGTACCAGTTGAGGAATACATTGCGTCTGACCGTCATGTCGCGGGCACCAACTATGGTGTCGTCGTCCCCATTGCTGTCCTTGATCACAATGAAGGAACTGGTGTTGGGGCGAGCGCTGGTGTTGAAAAACACATTGTCTTGAATGACGACGTTCTGAACGCTGTTGGCATCAATGTGTTCGTCAGAGCCCGACTGGTGATAGAACAGGTTGCCTTCAATCAGGATGTCTTCAGCCCCGTTGTTGACCTTGAGCAAGTCATTGTTGGTGCTGTCGTGGATGACGTTGTTTCTGAGGGTGATGCCCGAGACCACCGGGTCGCTGCCGTCGCCGCTGCCGTTGACGTCACCAAGCAAATCCTGAATCTGAATGACCAGGGCGCCACTGTTGTCCGGCGCATGGGCGATATCAAGGCCTTCGACGGTGATGTTCTGCGCCTCATAAGCAATCAAGGCCGCACCGTCGTTGTGTCTGAGTCTGGCTTGATAGGCATTCTCGGCGCGTACAGTGACCTGGCTGGCGAACTGACGGCGAAGCCGCACCCGACCGTTGTAGGTGCCATCGCCGACCAATATGGTCGAGCCATCGGTCGCGTTGTCAACGGCATGGGTTATGGTGGCCCAGGGGTTACCACTGGTACCGTCACCGGTGGTGTCATCACCGTCGACCGCAACGTAGAAAGTATCTGTTCCGGCCAGGGTAGTCAGGGGCAGAGCGCTAATTAGCAGCAACCAGTAAAGGCGCATTGTGCAATATGAAGTGGCTTAGGGTCTGGCCATTGTCACGGGCTGCATCAATGAAAACTGTGATCGAATACGAGAAAAGGGGCGAGTCGGGTCTGCGTGGTTCCGAAAGTCACGAGCTCTTGCGACCCTCTTATTGATTTCGATCAGCCTGTTTGACGAAAAAATGTAAATTTGCAGACCCCATCTCGAAACACTTGTAAACGCCCGTCAAATCAGTCCGCCTTTGATTGCCATTGGCGGCCGCCGTTGCCTAGACTTAAGGTCGATCGAAAACCTCATCACGGCAGATACAAAAACATCATGGGATTAGCACTGAGCGCCATCACCAAACAGGTTCCGAGCAAGTCAGACGGCATGGTCGGTATCACCCTGCAAATGCCGAGGCCCCTAATGGCCGAAATCAAGAAGCAAGCCGAGGTTCGTGGCTGGGGACTGCATGAGACCATTCGCCAATTGCTGTCCTTTGGTCTGGTTCATGAATGGGATCGTCAGGACAACCAGGTCAACCGTTCGCAGTTGGCACAGATGCTCAGATCACAAACCAGCGGCTTGGATGCATCACAACTGAGGTTGTTGGTCGACGTTGCGCTGAATCTGGAGCGTTGAGACCCCGCCACTTTGGCAAGGTCCGGCTTGGTCGGAGGCTGACTTAGCCGCTCGCCGAACTCACACGCGGTCTGTTTCGTGAGTTGTTCATGAACAATGCCGGCAGCAAGGCAAACGGCCGTTTTTGCTTTGCTGGAGTTCCATTGGGTTGGGCGTCTAGCGCTCGCTCATCTTCTACTCTGACAATCAGTTTGCCATGCGAACTGCGGTCAAAAAGGCTGGCCAGATACCAGGGTAGTTGCCTGAAGCCATCGACGATGGTTTCTTCGGCGACCAGCGACCCGTCTCGTATCCAGGGGCCGACTGCAGCGACCATTTCGTCCATGCGGTGGTTGTAATCACGAGCCAGAATGCCCTGGATGGTGGCCCGTTGATACAGCACATGATGCAGGAAACGCGGCCCCAGGCTGACTTCATCCAACTGCCCGTTGTACTGGCTCATCTGGCCACAGATGACAATCCTGGCGCGACGATTGATGATCGGCACCAAGGCATCGGTGATCATGCCGCCTACGTTGTCGAAATAGACATCCACCGACAACGATTGAGCGATCAGGTGGTCTCGAAGGTGCTCCGGCTTGTGGAATTGTCGATAGTTGATGGCAGCATCGGCGCCAATGGTCTTCAACCATCGGCATTTCTCAACGGAACCTGCGAAGGCCACGACCTTGCAGCCCGCCTTCTTGGCGAATTGTACGACCAGAGATCCGACAGCACCTGAAGCGCCGGACACAAACACGGTTTCACCGGGGTTCGGCTGCCCAGCCTCCATCAAGCCGAACCAGGCGGTACGTCCGGGCATGCCCAACACACCCAGGGCGCTACTTACCGGTGCCATATCCGGGTCAAGTCGAGTCAAAGCATTGGCATGGACCCGTGAATACAACTCCCAACCGGTATAGGCACCGACCCAATCGCCTTCCCTGAATTGATTGCTGTTGCTCAGCAGCACCTGGCCGACAACGCCAGACTGCTGCAGCTGGTTCAGCGGGTGGGGCGCTTCCCAGTTAGGGCTGGCCGATTGCTGTATGCGCATGTACGGGTCAACGCTGATGTAGCGATTGGCGATCAAGACTTCACCTTCGGCCAATTGCGCGTCGACCGGTTGCTCGATTCGCTCATAGTGCTCAGTGCCGACTTCGGCAACAGGCCGTTTGACGTAAATCCAGCGTTGATTGATCAGGGAAATGGACATGCGAGGACGGTTGGGGAAGAACTGCTGATGGAACCGACCATTGTGCGATATGATTAATTCCCCTTCAATTCTGGTTACGAACGTATCGTTTCCATTTGGGATATAACTATGGAACTGTCCGATCTAGAGAAATTCCTGACCATCGCCAAGTTTGAAAACCTGCAGCGCGCCGCTGACGATCTCGATACCAGTGCCAGTGTGTTGTCGAAATCACTGAAGCGACTGGAGACCTCAATTGGTGTGCCGTTGTTCGACCGAGTGGGCAAGTTCATCCAGATCAACCCGGCCGGCGAGCGCATGCGCCGCCGCGCTGCGGAGTTGGTGGCCCAGGCAAAAGAGGCCCGGCTGGATGTGGCTGGCGTCAACAGCCAGCCAAGGTTTCGTATTGCGGGGCCCTCAGTTTTGATGTCACATTCGGCCAGTCCGCTGGCGCGATTCGTACTGCAGCGTCACCCGGAAGCGATCCTGGAGTTCTCTACCCACTACGAGAACCAGGCCCTCGAGCTATTGCAGAAAGGTCTGGCGGATCTGGCTATTGTCACCACTGCGATACCTGAGGCGTTGTTGTCAGGCTTTCATCGCTGCGCCATTGGCCAGGTGACGATGCGTGTCGCAGCCGCGCCCAATCACCCCTTGCTGCGTGGCCGCTCAACAATGGAGCCCGAGGTGACGCTAGACGAGCTGCTCGAACACGCATTCGTGGCGCCAAGCGCATCGCCATTTTGCGGTGAGCATCGCGGTCCGGGCTGCGATGGCTGGCGCGATCATGAAATTCCGCGCAAGTTGGCGATGATTGCCAACGATCCTTCGATTGTTGCACCGCTGGTCCGCAGCGGTCTGGCCCTGGCCTACCTGCCCGATTACTGGTTGCGAGAATGGTCGCTAATCCATGTGCGCATCAGTGATTGCCCGTATCGATGCGTCGAGCAGCTATTGCTGGTCAGCCGACAAAAAGGTTTGGTCGAGGGCTATCAGCAAGCATTGGCAACCCGGCCTATTGCTGCGTAAGCATCCGTATCTCGTCGTCGCGGCCGGTCATCTGCCAGCGGGTCAACGCGATCGGAATGCAGCCGATGGCATTGAGTTGATCGAAAAAGTCTCGCAGCACAAAGGGCTGACCCTGATCTTCCTTGAGCTTGGCAAAATCTGCCATGGTGCGTTCCAGCAAGTACTTTCCCGTGATGTAGCTGGTGCCGTAGCCCGGCTGGCGCAGGTACAGGTGCTGCTCGAACAGCAGCAGCTCAGGCTCGGTTTTCATCCAGCCGCGCGGTGTCCATTCCATGTGAATGCCACCCGCCTGCTCCATGGTCATTTCGTTGGCATGCGCATACAGAGAACCGAGGCCGCGCGCTGCGCGTTGCGCGATCATGATGTAGACGATCTCGCGAACACGCGGGTTGTCGTCGTATAAACCTGCTTGCATGAACAGTTCTTCAACGCCGGTGGCGGTGCCTTCGTTGCGCGAATCGAAAATGTTGTACAGCAGGGCGTCGCGTCGAATCGGGCTGGCATGCGGCTCATGCTCCATACGCGCCAGCTCAAACCAGTGGTAGAAGTGCGAATACAAAGGTGTTGGGTCAAGGTGAGCGCCAATCCAGAAAAAATTGCGTGTTTCCTCCGGAACAAAGGCGCCGAGATGTTCACGCAACGCCGGTTCGAAATAGTCGGCAACGGTGACGATCTCCTTTTCGCGCAAAAACTCGATAAAGCGGCTGGCGGAGCGATCGGCCAAAGCATCGTACTCAGCCTCATTGCTGGCTGGGACTAACGGTGGCAAATGCCGGTTGCGATGTTCTTCGAGCTTCAGGGAAGACCAGGCGCGATCAAGCTCTCGTTTCAATAAGCGGACCTCATCCTCCCAGCTCAACGGCACCAAATGCACGTTTTGCTGATACCAGGTGTAGTTGTCCTTGCCGATGCCGGAAGGGCCGGTCTTGTTGGCCGATTCTAGTTCGAGCCAGGTGATGAAGGCATCGGTCGCTTGCTTGGCGGCGGCGATGGTGGCGGCCAGCTTGGCATTGCTGCTGTCTGCTGTCAGCTCGCTGATCTGATCCAGCACTTCACGCTGCTGCCGAATGTCGCGAATGCCGGCAATCCACAAATCCCGCGCATTGCCAACAAGATTGGTTTGCGCCTGGCTGATCAATGGCGGAATCACCGCCAGATCATCGATCAGGCTTTGTTCGCCCTCGGCGGTGAGCGGAAAGTCGTACATCCACAGCTCAGTCACGGCATGGTGGGTGGGGCCCTCATGCGCCGGCACGTCGCTCTTGTAGGTCCAGATCGAGTTGTAGAACGCCGGGTCACGGGCCCAGGGCTTGAGCACTCGATGGTTGAAGTCATAGCCGTTCATTTCGGCGCGGACCACGTGCCAGTCCACTTGCTGTTCAGTGGGCCAATCAGCAATATCCATGGCGTGCAGTCGCGACTGCAAGGCCAAAAACTCGGGATGGCGCCGCTCGAAAGTGGCCGCGGTGTAGTCGGGCGCACCATCGACGTTGGGCGGGCGCTCAAACTCACGCCACTGCTCGAATAGCTCGAGCAGGTCTTGATAGCCGTTGGCCTGCGCTGCGCCGGTCATTAGGCAGCCGGCCAGCAGCAAGAGTGCGATGCGCGGCCGCAGCAGCGCTTGAGTTTTTTGAGCGGACATGCGGTCACCGTTTGGGCTGCAAGTTCATTAAAACCAAAGGCAACCCGTCGACCCCAATTTGGGAAGCGAGCCGCCAGAATCCTATTGTGCTGCGGCGACGGCTTCGACCTGCCGCCATGCGCGCATCAGGTTGCCGCCGAGCACCTGGGCGATTTGCGGTTCGCTATAGCCGCGCTCGAGCATGCGCTCAATCAGGTTCGGAAAATCAGCGACGCTTTTCAAACCGGTAGGCAATGAGTCGCCAACCCCGTCGTAATCTGAACCCAGGCCGACATAGTCGATGCCGACCAGGTTGACGACATGATCGATGTGGTCGACAACGTCATCTATGGTGGCGAACGGAAACGGGTTGTCAGCCAGGTATTGCGCAGTCCAGGCCGCTTCTTCCTCTTCGCTGGGGTCGTTTTCTTCGCGGAATACTGCGCGCACCGGTGCCATATCCGCGTACCACTGATTGGCCGCCGTGGTCAGGAAAGAGGATCCAAAATTGATGTGAATGACACCACCACCTGCGGCCACACCGCGAATCAGTTCATCGCTGATGTTGCGTTCCCAATCCGGAGTGTAATGACGCACCGAAGAGTGGCTGGCAATGACCGGTGCCTGGCTGACTTCAAGCACATCGCTAATGGCCTCGTCCGTCAAATGCGAGACATCGACCATCATGCCCAGGCGATTCATTTCCTTGACCACATCGACGCCAAATTCGCTCAGTCCACCATTTGGCCGGTTTTCGTCGTAGGAAGAATCGGAGATTTCATTGGCCATGGAGTGGGCCAGGGTGACGTAGCGAATGCCGCGATCATAGAAGTACTGCACATTGGCAAGATCGGTCCCGATCGGCGAGCCATTTTCCATGCCCAATGCCAAAGCGATGCGACCATCATCAAACGCCGACTGTGCCTGGTCCGCCGTATGCGCCATGCTGAATCGATCCGGGGCTCGCCCAACCATCGCTTCAACGGTATCGATCAACTCATTGGCCAGCTGCCAGTGACCGCCGGCGCGATCCAGCACTGCTGGTGTGTAAATGGACATGAACACCACGTCCAATCCACCGGCACGCGCTCTGGGAAAATCAAAGTCGCCATCAGCGGTTGCCTCGGTGACGTCGGCCCACTGATCTTGCAGCCGGTAGGGCACATCGATGTGGGTGTCGGCGATCAGGTATTGACGGGCAATCTTTTGCGCAGGTGACATTGAATCGTCTTTGACCTGGCTGGGTGCACAGCCAAAGGCCAACGTGGCCGCCAAAGCGGTGGTGAGCAAGGGTCTGGTTTGCTTGTAGTGCATGGTATGCGGTCCTGCGAACTAAAAGATGGGAGGGTTAGCGTTTTTTCCCCAGCGGAATGGCGATGCTGACGGTAAATACGCCGTCACCATAACCATCGTTGCCGGGCACATCGCTATCGTTGGTGTCGTAGCGCAAGCGAGCGTCCGCGCGCAACATGGTGCCGCCTTCAGTCAGCTGCCAGCGACCGCCGACACCGATGCTGATGGCCGCTGATGTCTCTGATGGCAGCCCTTCACCGCTTGAACGCACCGCGCCAATACCGACCAGGAAATAAGGATTCCATAACGGCTCTCGGTTGATGATCAGCAAATTGGCGCTAATGCCGTCATGCTCGAGGGGAAAATCCATGCCGAATTCATACTCGTCATGAAAGGCTTCGATCTCGAGCGCGTATTCCTCATGGAAATGCTTGCCGAAACGCGCAGTGACAATCTTTGCGTCGGTGGGTCTCAAGTCATCATCCGGCACGATAATGCCGCCACCAAAGTCGACATACCAGCGCTCATCCAGCTCCGTTGCCAGCGCGTCGCCAAAGCTGGCCAAGCCCAGCGTTGTGGCCAAAACAGCAGCGATTGATGTCTTCGAGTACAGGGGCAGGCCCTTCTTTGATGATTGTTCGATTTTCAGCTGCACAACATACCCAAGCTGGAGGCTTTTGTCGAAGGTTGGCGCGCGGCCAAATATCCTGGTAACGTCTGCGGCAACCTATGTCGAGGGATTGATATGTTGACCTTTCTGAAAATTGTGCTCGCGGTGATCCTGGTCATCGTAGCTATCCTTGTCATTGCCTTCTTGCTGTTCAAGCGTTGGATCACCCGCGTTGGCGAAAGACAAAGCAACGCCTATGAATTGATCGATCGAAAATATCAACAACCGGCCCGCGTTCGCTTGCGTCGCACTCAGGCTAGCTGTACCAGCAAGGAATTTGACGACAAGTGGAGCCAATGCGCCCGTCTTGGTTTCATACGACTGGCAGATTTCGACGACTCCTTTGGCGGCCTTGAGCTGCTGCGGGCCGGCGGTCACAGCACACTGCCATTGTCGTTGGTCCTGACGGATAGCGCGGAGGAAGAGGTCCACTTCGCTATGTTTTTCATAACCCAGGACCTATGCCTGGAGGCGGTGAGCGATGGGCCCGAGCCGGCGATTCGATCGAAGCGGCTGACCTGGTCGGTTGACCCCTCCCTTGCTCTTGAAGACGCGATCGCGAAGTTGCGGACAAAGATCGAAGGTGTCGAGTGCCAGAAACCGGACATCAGACTGATTCGAAATGGCTATGAACAGGCCTATGCAACACGCATGGATCATTGGCTGCAGCGTCCGCCTACCCTGGATGAATTCCAGGCTCTTGCATCGACGCCGAAACACGACGAAGAGGCGGTGAGGACCGCGCATGAACTTGCGGTGGGGCTGTGGCAGGATCAGGTCCGCGATGCGGTGATCGACCGCTACCGGCGCAGCAGCCAGATGGATGCAACGAGCTGGGAACGGATTGTAGATGACATCGACGTTGTGTACGGCCATCTCAGCGGTGAAGATATTACCAACATGCTTGGCTACGACGATACCTGCGAGCGAATCGTTGGTCAGCTTTCGGAACAGGGGTTGGCCGGCATTGATCTCTACGACGCGGCAGCCAGTCGTCTTCCGCCGGAGTATCGGCGAGTTCAGCTCGGCGAGGTGCGCCTACCCTTGAGATCGGTGCTGTACATCCCCGACGAAGATGCATCTGAACAAGCTGCACCGGTCGGAGCCTATCTTTACAGTGGCCAGGCCGATACCGGAGAAACTGTTCACGGCAGCATCGTTGCGAGCAACGCTGGCGATGCAAAACAACAGTTGGCGCGTCTCGGCGTCAAAGACCAATCGCTACTTGGCAGCCCAGAGTTTGGGGGCGATGAAAACATGCCCCTGGACCCCGATATCGCTGCCTACGTCGCCAAAGCGATGTACCAAAGCACGGGCCGCGCCATGCTCTCTGCGCTGGCGATGAATTGGCTCATTTGGGCACCACCGGCATTGCTGATCTGCTGGAGTCTAGTCGAAGGCAAGCCCTATGGCTGGGGGGACTATGCGGGATTCGCTTATGGCATCGCTGCGGCTTTGCTTCTTGTCGGCCTGATTGCACCAGCAACGCTTTACACACAACTGCAGTCGGCTCGGGTTCACGGGCGTAGGGCCGGCGCCCGGCGCTTCGTTAGTCTATTGGAGCACTGGCCGATCAACGGGATTCCAAAAACGCAATTGCATGTCGAGCGCTGCAAAATTCTGGCGGAGGAGGGAAAACTGGCCGAGGCGGAGGCTTTGTTGGATCAACGTAGAGGAGAAATGTCTCACCAAGAATACCTCTCCGCCCAGATACAGATCTTCGGAGAGGGAGGCGATTTCGAGCGCATGATCGCCGTTACTCGGACGTTAGTTGCGGAGTACCCAGGCGGTGAGACCGCGCCCATTGAACTGGCGTTGGCGCTGGCAAGGTACACAGACGAAATAGAAGAGTCAGTCCAGATTCTGCATTCTATTTCTCGATTGGAGCTGCCGGAGATAGCGATCATTGGCTACGACTTTGCCTTGGGCGTCACGGCTTTGAAACGTGGCGATAACGAAAAAGCGCTTGGCTTTCTGTCTCGTGCGACCAAGGCAGCAGAGCAATTCAAATCCCTGCCGTTGATGACAGCGATGGTCGCAGAAATGTCGGGATACGCGGCACTGGCTTATCGGCAACTGGGGCAAACGGAGAAAGCTGACGACCTTTGGGCGAGCGTTGAGCCGCTGCTGCGACGTCACCGGTCTTGCCAACCGATTCTGGACGCTTACGCGGCCGCGTGCGGTTAAGCTTTGCGATTAACTCAAAGCAGCGTTCGGCCGTCGTATTGACGAATGTTCAGTTCGCGCGGCTCAATGCCTTCGACGCAGCCTAAGTTGACTCGATATTTGCCCGGCTCGTAGATGCTGTCGTGGAACGGGTAGATGCCACAGGTCTTGCAGAAATGGTGATTCACGTCGTGATCGCCAAAATGGTAGACGGCCATTGCATCTTGGCCGGCCAGCAGTTCGAAATCCTGAGGCGGATAGTAGGCGCTGGACATGATGGCGTTCTTGCGAATGCAGATCGAGCAATTGCACTGCAAGGCGTCGGTGATCGGTTCGCTTTGAAACCGAAAGCGAACCGCGCCGCAATGACAACTGCCCTGGTAACTGATCATTCTGCCGCCGGTGGTCCACCTGCCGAGACCGTTTGGCCCTCTCGCAAGCGCTCGTTGCCGCGTGTGATGACGGTCATGCCAGGCGACAGATCACCCATCACCTCAATCCAGTCGCCATCAGCAACGCCGGTTTCGACCATAATCCGCCGCGCCGTTTGATCCTCATTGACGACAAAGACGTAGATGCCGTCGCCTCGCAGGACCAGTGCGTCACGTGGCACGGCCAGCACTTCGCGATAGCGGTCAGTCGGGACTTCGGCTCGCAAGGTTTGCCCAGCAGGCCAGGTATTGGGTGGGACTTTGATGCGCAGTTCAAACAAATGCGTGTCCTGATCTCCGACGGCGATAGACGCGCGAACGACGGCGCTCTCACGTCGCTTGCCATCGGTTAAGGTGATCTCATCCCCGGCCTTGCTGAAATTGATGTACTCCAGCGGTACGCGGGCAATGGCCTCAAGTGAATCTGGGTCAAGCATCCGCGCCACCTCATCGCCCACCGCCACTCGCTCTCCGGTTTGCACATAGCGCTGCGCAACTACGCCATGAAAGGGCGCGCGAATGCGCGAGCGATCAATCTCATCCTGCAACTGAGCGATACGCGCTTGCTGGGCTGCCTTGTCAGCGGCCGCCGATGCTCGATCAGCGACGGTTTGTTCCAGCTGCGAACGGGCCGCCGAGTTCTGAGCGGACAACTTCTGCAGACGGTCTTGCTCGGAGGTCAGGTATTGAAGCTGCGCCTCGGCCCTGGCCAATAGAGCTTCTGTTTCCCGCAAACGCAGTCGCAGCGGCTTGTCGTCGACGGCGGCGATGATATCGCCTTGATCAACCTCCGAACCGGCTTCCAGCGACGTCGTCAAACGGCCGGACACCTCAGCGGCAAGACGAATGTCGTTGCGACTGATCACCGTTGCAGCCACCCGCGCGTGCGGAGCCATGGTCATCAATTGACTTTCAGCGGTCATTACCTGCACCGGCCGAGGCCCGCCTGGTTGCGCCCAGGCCAGCGGTGTGAGCAACAAAGCCAGCCAAACGATCCGTGATTTCAAATCCATCATCTCAATTCCCGTGCATGTCTTGTTTCGTGCCATCGATCAGGCCGGTTCCAGTGCGCCATCGGCGATCTTTCGCTGCTTTTCTTCACCCAAGCGCAACAGGCTAGGCAGCAATATGAGGGTGAACGCGGTGGAAACCAGCATGCCGCCGACAATGACTGCAGCCAGACCTCGGTATAGCTCAGAGCCGGCACCCGGCAGTACCAGCAACGGCAACATGCCGAAGACTGTGGTCATGGTGCTCATTAGAATAGGACGCAGTCGCAGGCGCACCGCCTGGTGCACCGCATCGCGACGCCACAGCCCCTCACGCTCACCAGCGCGAGACTGATGGACCAGCAAGATTGCATTGTTAACAACCAGTCCCAGCAAGATCACGAAGCCAATCATGGTCAGCAAATCCATCGGCTGGATTACGCCCACCAAATTGAGGATTCGTATCGCCAGAACACCGCCGATAGTCGCCATCGGAATGGTTAGCACCACCAGCAAACTGTCTTTGAAAGAACGGAACAGCGCGCTGATCAACAAATAGAGAATGACGATCGCCAAAGCGAAACTGCCGGACATGTTGCGCAACGCGATATCCAGGTCTTCGGCACTGCCACGGTAAGTTATCACGCCATCCTCGGGCATTGCCGCTTGAATGGCCGGTGCAACATCGGCGCGCAGAATTTCCAGCGCACGCTCCAGCGACATCTCCTCAGGCGGCGTGACACTGAGGGTCAAGGTTCGTCGACGATCAATCCTGCGTATCTGGCTGGGTCCGCCGGTGCGCTTTAGCTCAACCAGATTGCCGACCGGCTGTACCGCACCATCGGGCGTTGCCACCGGCAGGGCCATCAACTCTTCTGGCGACACCCATCCTTCGGACCGGACGATAATATTCAAGCGTCGGTCGCCATCAAAGTACTCACCAACAAAAGCACCATCGCCGAGCGCTCGAATAACGGTCGCCAGATCGTTGCGGGTCCAACCAGCCTCCGCCAGTCGACGGTCATCAGGCAAGAAACGCAATTCAGGTTCAGCCAGCTCAAGACCGGGTTGCGGACGAGCCTGCGCACCCGGCATGTGTTGCATGACTGCGCCGAAGCCGGCGGCACCGGCCGCCAACAGCGCCTCGTAGTCACGTGCCTGCAGATCGATGTCGATGCCACGACCACCTGAGTAGCGCTGAAAAATGGCAGATCGCTGCGGAAAAGCCATGGTGTCCGGGAAACCGCCCAGCACCTCGCCCCATAACACGCCCACCAAATCATCCAGCTTGTCCGGATCTTTGGCGCGGGCCCCCATGAAGCCGAAATTGCCAAACATGCCGATGAAGTAATTCTCGACAGCGGGCTCGCGAGTACCGTCGAGAAACGGCTGCAGCCGCTCCATGATCGGTTTGACCAGTTCCTCTTCAGCGGTGTCAGGACCCAAGCCCGGCGGCGGCAGGATCGGTGCAAACACGAAATTCATGCGCCCTTCGGGCAAGTAATCGGCATCGGGTTTGAGCAGCACCACCAACAACACCGGGATGGTAATCAAGCCGAGAATCCAGGCCATGCGCCGGCCCGGCCGATCGGTCAGGCGCATGATGAAATTGGAGGTGTTTTCCCACCAGTGGCTGTGTCGATCCCTGAGCTTGGCATCTTTCAGGATATTGGCCGCCGCTGTTGGCAGCACAGTCACAGCCACAATCAGCGAGGCGACAACCGCCACGGCGATGGTCAGGGCAAGGTCGGCGAACAGCTGGCCGGCGACATCTTTGAGGAACACTACGGGCAGGAAAATGGCGACCGTGGTGGCGGTTGAGGCCAATAGCGCGCCCCAGACCTGCATGGTGCCTTTCTCAGCCGCGTGATTGCTGTCTTCGCCTCGCTCACGCAGCCTGACAATGTTCTCCAGAACAACGATGGCCGCATCAAGAACCATCCCCACGGCGAAGGCCAGGCCCGCCAGCGAGATGGCATTGAGCGTACGCCCGGCGGCATCAAGCACAATGAAATCGAGCAGCACACACAGTGGAATGGCCAACGCCACCACCAATGTCGCCCGAAACTTGCGCAGGAACCACCACAACACACCGATGGCCAACATGATGCCCAGCAACAAGTTGTTGGTAACCATGGAAATGGCGCGCTCGACATACAGCGTTTCGTCGTAAACCTGGGTGATGCTCAAGCCGGCATTGGACAACACGTCGCGGTCGAGCTCGTCCACCGCTTCCTGTAGATTGCCCATCACCTCAAGAATATTCACACCAACTTCCGGAATGGCGTTGAGTGCAATCGATGGCCCGCCGTTTTGCGCCAGCATGCCTGAGCGGTCGGTCATTTCGCGCGTTACCGTGGCGACGTCTGACAGTTTGACCGGCTCGGCATTTCGCCAGTCGATGATCATGTCACCCAGGTCAGCGACCTCGTAGCGCCCAGCAAATCGCAGCGTATATTGCCGCTTGCCAACTTCGGAAAAACCACCGGATACATCTTCGTTGTTACCGATACGGCCCATGGCTCGGGATAGATCCAGGCCTAAACTGGCCGCGCGATAAGGATCGAAAGTGACCCTGACCTCGTAGGGTCGGCCGCCGAAGGCATTGGTAGACGCGACGCCGGGAACACGCTCAAGGCGGTCCTGAACAACTTCTCGCACAAAATCCTGATAGGTTGCCGCCTCGCGGTCGTTTCCGGATAACGGTTTGATCGCAAACCAGGCAATGGCACCGCTGAATTGGTCGCCTGAAACTCGGATTACCGGCTCGTTGGCATCCGGCGGGTAACGTGGCACCTGATTAAGGCGGTTCATCACTTCAATCAATGCGCGGTTGATATCAACATCAATATCAAACTCAATGCGGATCGACCCTGAGCCGCGCGAGGCGGTTGCTTCGATTCGGGTCATGCCCGGCAAACCGCGCAGCACATCTTCTTGCGGTTCGATGATCTCCGATTCCACCTCCGCTGGAGCCGCGGCTCGCCAGCCGGTGCTGATATTGATAAACGGCTGATCCACCTGTGGGGTCAGTTGCACTGGCAAACGGGTGAGGCTGATGACTCCAAACAAGGTCGCCAATAGGCCAGCGACCACCACCGCCACCGGGTTTGAAAGCGAGAGTCGAGTCAGAGTCATGTCTTCACCGTACCTTCGTCCAGCCCGAATTGGGCCTGCCATTGTTTCAATTGGTGCAAGTTCACACCGATGCCGCCGCACACCACGACCAGAATGTCATGGTAATCAGCCAGAGCCTGCTTTGATTGGAAAAAATTGACGTCATCGTAGATCGGTGCCAGGGCCGCGCCGCAAGACGGCTCGACCAACACACGCCGATCATTGGCGAACTTCACACAACCATCGATAGCCTGTTTGTCGTTCACCAATAGACTATGAACGGCACGATGGTCTGTCGCTTGCAAGGCTCGACGACAAACCTGACGTGCGCCCAAAGTGGTCGCAACCGTGTCGATTCCATCGAGCGCGGCGTCCTTGCCTTCGGCCAAGCCCTTGGCCAAAGACGCGGCGCCAAAGGTTTCCACGCCAATCAAGTCAACCTCGGCCCAGCGTGGGTCTTGCTCCGCCGCCGTTACCAGGCCATGGTCGATGCCAGCCAACAAGCCGCCGCCACCAACGGCCACAACAATGGCGTCAGGCGGCGAATCAAGTTGCGATGTCAGCTCGCGAACCAGAGACGCGTGACCGGCCCAAATCAACTCGTGATCGAACGGATGGACCAGGGCTGCGCCATTGGACTCAGTCAATCGGCAAGCGTGATCATTGGCCTCGGCCCAATCTGACCCGTGAACCAGGACTTCTGCTTTTTCGCCACGCAGCCAATCGCAGACCACCTGCGGTGTACTCGACGGCGTCACTACAGTCACCGGCACGCCGAGCTGCCGACCGGCCCAGGCCGTGGCAAAGCCGGCGTTGCCGCCTGAGGACGACACCAAGTGATCCACACCATCGGCCACCAGCCGTTCACACAGGTGTCCAATACCCCGAATCTTGAACGAACCCACCGGCTGGAAACACTCCATCTTCAGTTGAATATGCAGGCGATGTGGCCTCGGCCACGACTCGACCGGTGTTTGAATATGCAAGGTCATGACGCTGTGGTTCAGCCTTATGGTTTCGAAATCGTACCGTGTAGTGAATCACATATACTGTTCAAATGTACAGCTTTAACGTGATTCTCACCCGCTTGCTACGGGCACGCGATGATTGGGCTTGCAAACGCTTTCGTCAACTGCCGAAAGTCAGGCGCGGCACCCGGAGTTGAGGTGCAACCTCGAGTTGGCACCGCAATCGCGGTGCTGTCGATTCCGGATCAAGTCCGGAATGACGAAGTGAGAGCTGGCGCAAGAGCTGAGCGAACGTAACGCAGGATGAATGCGAAGCTTGAACCGCGCCGAAGACGCGTTACACGCAGCCACGTCATTCCGGGCCTGGACCCGGAATCCAGAAGCAGCGTTAAGGAGGCGCCACAACTGTGGCGCTGTAGATTCCGGATCAAGTCCGGAATGACGAAGTGAGAGCTGGCGCGAGAGCTGAGCGAACATAACGCAGGATGACTGAGAAACTTGAATCGCGCCGAAGACGTGTTACACGCAGCCACGTCATTCCGGGCCTGGACCCGGAATCCAGAAGCAGCGTCAAGGTGACGCCACAACTGTGGCGCTGTAGATTCCGGATCAAGTCCGGAATGACGAATTGAGGGTGCGTGATTGCGGTTATGGAGCTGGTTCGGAAATGGCCTAGAGAAAGTGAGGGAAATTTCCGGTTCTACTCGCGGCTATTTCGCTACCTGACCCTCGATTGACGCATCCATAATCAGCTAAACCGAAATAGCACGGATGCCCTTCATGAAAACAACATGCGTCTATATCCTCACGTCGAAACCGAATGGAACGCTCTATGTCGGCGTGACCAGCAACCTGCAAGGTCGTGTCTATGCGCACCGAAACCATCTAGTCGACGGCTTCACCATGACGCACGGTATTGATCGCTTGGTTTGGTACGAAGTGCATCAGGATATCCGGGAAGCGATTGCTCGGGAGAAACGGATAAAGGGATGGAAACGAGCATGGAAAGTTCAGTTGATCGAGAAGACCAACCCCGATTGGAATGACCTCTACACCTCGATTCTGTAGCGCCCACGTCATTCCGGGTCTGGACCCGGAATCCAGGCTACGTCAAAGAGACGCCGCGACTGCGGCGCTGTGGATTCCGGATCAAGTCCGGAATGACGATCTGAGGAGTAGCGTGAATATGAGCTGCGAAAGGCTGACTGCGGCAAGATCGAAGCCATGCCCACAACCGCAACATGTACGCACCCACGTCATTCCGGGCCTGGACCCGGAATCCAGAAGCAGCGTCGAGGTGACGCCACAACTGTGGCGCTGTAGATTCCGGATCAAGTCCGGAATGACGATCTGAGGAGTAGATTGAATATGAGCTGTGAAAGGCTGACTGCGGCAAGGTAAAAACCATGCCCAAAACCGCAACATGTACGCACCCACGTCATTCCGGGCCTGGACCCGGAATCCAGACGCGGCGTCGAGGAGGCGCCACAACTGTGGCGCTGTGGGTGAGCCGGCATCAATGCGGATTGCCTTGAATGGCACTCTGCGCCGGCGAACGACCGCACAGGATGTGCGGGCTGGGGGTTGATACGAAGCTAAAGCGTCGCGCCAGGGATGGCAACTCCACGCCTTCCCTACCTAGCCATGCCCAAAACCGCAACATGTAAGCACCCACGTCATTCCGGGCCTGGACCCGGAATCCAGAAGCAGCGTCGAGGTGACGCCACAACTGTGGCTCTGTAGATTCCGGATCAAGTCCGGAATGACGAACAGAGGGGTCGTTTGAAAATGGCTACGAAAGGCCTACGAGGGCTGCAGAGCAGGCTAGAGTCAGATTCGAAATAATCCGAGCTTCCTTAAAACTTCTCGCGCAAGCGTAACGGATGGCGATTTGGGTCTGCCAACAGCAGGATGTTGCCTGTTTCACTGTGGACGCGAATGGTCGGCGACTGATCCGAGGTATAGCGTTGATTGCCGTCGTGCTTAAGTCGTGACAACAGCGATGGACTGTCGCTGACCACATCGCCGGCGGTGGTGAGGTCCACATCCAGGGCTGGACCGGGCAGCTCCAGTTGGACCGGGCCATGCCGGGTGGTGATATTGACTGCCGCCGACGGTTGACGAATCACCACATCGACGGGTCCGGATCGCGTCGTCACGGCGACATCTGAGTGACTGAAAATACGCACCAGCTGGTTATGGGCTTTGACCTCAATCGGTGATTGCAGACCTTTGGCAATAACTCGACCTTCGACAGTTTGAATGGTCAGCGGTAGATTGGCGGGCACCAACAGTACAAGGTCGACGCGCAGCAGCGCCCCGCCCGCAACGGTTACAGAAGTGCCCCGCTCGTCGCTGCGGATCTGTGGCGCTATCGCCGGCGAGTCTGTCGACGGATACTGAGCGGTGGCGAGGATCTGCGGCTGAGCCTGGTCGGCGACGCGTATGCGCACATCGCCTGTGGGATTGTCGACCAGCAAGTTGCCGACGGTTGCCTGCAGTGGCCAGTCGTGGTGACGCACATCGACTGACTGTTCAGCCAGGGCAAAACCGGTCGCCAGCAGCAGCCCAAGAACGCCAATGGGTCTCAGCATTCGATGACGTTGACGGCCAGGCCGCCACGCGAGGTCTCTTTGTACTTGGTCTTCATATCGGCGCCGGTGTCGCGCATGGTCTTGATCACTTTGTCCAGTGACACTCGGTGTTTGCCGTCGCCACGCATGGCCATGCGTACCGCGTTGATAGCCTTGACCGCGCCCATCGCATTGCGCTCGATACACGGGATTTGCACCAGACCGCCAATCGGGTCGCAGGTCAATCCAAGGTTGTGCTCCATGCCAATCTCGGCGGCGTTCTCGACCTGGCTCATATTGCCGCCCAAAGCGGCAGCCAAGCCGCCCGCCGCCATCGAGCAAGCGACGCCGACTTCACCCTGGCAACCGACTTCTGCCCCCGATATCGAAGCATTGAGCTTATACAGCATGCCAATGGCACCTGCCGTCAACAGAAAATCGACAATGCCGTTTTCATCTGCGCGCGGAACGAAACGTTCGTAATAGTGCAGTACAGCAGGCACGATGCCGGCGGCACCATTGGTCGGCGCGGTGACTACGCGACCCCCGGCCGCGTTCTCTTCATTCACCGCCAGGGCATACAGGTTGACCCAGTCGAGGATGGTCAAAGGATCGGACAAGGAGCGCTCCGGTCGCTCGCACAGTTCGCGATACATTTGCGGGGCACGCCGGCCAACATTCAGGCCACCCGGCAGAGTGCCGCTCTGACGGATGCCGCGCGCCACGCATGCCTGCATCGCCTGCCAAATGTCCAGCAAGCCGCTACGCACTTGAAGTTCACTACGCCAAACCTGTTCATTGGCCAGCATCAATTGGGCGATGGTCTTGCCCTCTTCGCGACACCGGGCCAGCAGCTCGTCGCCGCTGGTAAACGGGTAAGGCAACACCGTGTTGTCAGGAACGATGCCCTCAGAGTCTTCGGCAGCTTCTTCACTCAGCACGAAGCCGCCGCCCACCGAGTAATAGTCGCGACTGTCCAGCACCTTGTCGCCGGCCCCAAAGGCAACGAAGCGCATGCCGTTTGAGTGAAACGGCAAGGTCGCTCGCTTATGAAAGGTCAGATGCTTTTTCTCGACAAACTTGATCGGATGCTCACCGAGCAATGCCAGGCTTTCCGAATCGCGCATTTTTTGCAAGCGTTCAGGAATGGTATCTGGGTCGATCTGATCAGGCTGATCGCCCTCCAGACCCAGCAACACGGCCTTGTCTGTGCCATGACCCCGTCCGGTATGCCCCAGCGAACCAAACAGCTCCACGGTGACCGCCTGCGTCAGATCCAGCTGGTCGTGGTTTTTCAAACGCTGGGCGAACAGCGCTGCGGCGCGCATCGGCCCGACCGTATGCGAACTGGACGGGCCAATCCCAACCTTGAACAAATCGAAAACACTGACGGCCATTGGCTTACACTTTAGGTTTACAAATACGCGTTGTGCGGGGACGATAACTTAGCATGCAGTTGCGTTTGTTTACGAGGGCCGAGTGCCACCTATGTGATGAAGCACAAGCCTTGATTGCCGAGGTGACCGACCAACCCTTGGAGTTGGTCGATATCACCGCAAGCCTGGCCTTGCTAACCCGTTATGGCACACGCATTCCGGTACTGCAGCGAACCGATAGCCACGACGAGCTGGATTGGCCGTTCGATGCTGACGCTGTGGCCGAATTCCTGGCTGATCGACCTACAAACCCCAGTAGGGCTTGACCACGACCAGCAAGACGATCGCGATCAACACCAGGGCCGGCACTTCATTGTAGAAACGGAACCACTTGGATGTCTTGTTCACCGCCTTGTTGGCAAAGGCCTGATTGAACTTGCCGAGCGAGTGATGAAACCCGATCAAGACCACCACCAATACAGCTTTCAACCAAAACCACGGCTGCGATGCCAGCGGCCACATCAGCACCAGTAACCAGCCGCCAAACACCAGCGCCAGGATCATGGCCACATTGCCCAGTTTTAAAAGGCGGCTTTCCATCACCAGGAAGCGCTGATGGCCTCGCTCGTCTCCTTCAGCCAGCGCCTCAACGTGGTACACGTACAAACGAGGCAAATAAAACAGGGCTGCAAACCAGGAGACCACAAAGATGATATGAAAGGATTTAACCCAGAGCACTGATGTCACCAACATTGACGCCTCGATTACTGCATTGAAACACCGCAGACCGGTCGCGAGCAACCGGCCACTTGGCAATGCAGCTTGACGTGAGGCGCGACCAGCCGCTATAAGTTCTCCCCCGGTTTCGGACCGAAACACCTCATCCTGCAGTGCCATCATCGTCCCGACCTTCTTCCAGCCGACTGGTGATCCGAGAGCATCGACCGATGCGTGTAGTCGCGTGGATTGCCGCAGGCGTTGTCGCCTGGATCGCTGTCGCCCTGGCCATCAGCTGGTGGGTGCGCAGCTCACAGTTGACCAGTGCTGGTGAACTGATCGAAACCAATCGTGAACTGTCAGCACAGGTCGAGCAACTGAAAAGCACAGTCGACGATCAAGCCTCGACAATGGCCAGCCTTGAGCGGCAAATCCAGATTGACGCCGCTGCCGCCGAACAACTGCGCCAAACGTTGATCGAACAACAGGCCCAGCTGGCCGATGCACGTGAAGAACTGGGTTTCTATGAGCGGCTGGTCGGCTCGGGGCGCGGGCGAGAAGGCTTGGCCATCCATGATCTGCAATTGTCGCCAACCACCGCTGAAGGGGTCTACGCCTATCGCCTCACGCTGCTGCAGAACATGCAGAGAGCGCGCGTGATCAGTGGTGATATTGACCTGCGGGTCGAGGCCGTGATCGATGGTAAGCTGACATCACTAACGCCCGGTTTAGTCTCGTCGGAGGACGAAGATCCGCTGACTTTTCACTTCAAATACTTTCAACAGCTTGAAGGTTTGATGGAAATACCGGACGATGCTTCCGAACAGGCTATTGTTATTGAGCTCGACCCGGAAAGTGGTAGCAATATCACCCGCCGCTTCGATTTTAATGAAACAATGGCCGCTGGTTCGGCGCAAATCGCTGACGAAGACAATTAAACTCAAGGACAAGCTCATGGCAAAGAACCCAATCGAAACCATTATCGGCAACGGCACCGTCATCGAGGGTGATTTGAAATTTGACGGTGGCTTGCATATTGATGGCACCATCATTGGTGCGGTGACCGCCGAGGCCCGCTCTGAAGCCCACCTGACCCTCAGTGACAGCGGTCGCGTGGAAGGCCGAATCGATGTGCCCAAGGCTATCGTCAATGGTCAACTGGAAGGTGATTTAGTTGCCGATCGGGTGGAACTTGCACCCAATGCACGAATCAAAGGCAATATCGCGTATCGAAACATTGAAATGAGCCTTGGTGCGCAGGTTAACGGCCAACTGTCGGTGCGTGACCAGGCCAAGGTGACGGCAATACCCAAGCCTGAAAAGGCTGGAGGATCGGAAGGTGGAAGCTGAAGCAACAGATCTTGTCTTTACCAATGCGGCAGCACAAAAGGTGCGGCAACTGGTATTGGAAGAGGCCAATCCTGATCTGAAATTGCGTGTCTATATATCGGGCGGTGGCTGTGCTGGTTTTCAGTATGGCTTTACCTTTGATGATCAGACTGAGGAGGGTGACTTGGTCGTCGACAACGAAGGTGTTGCCCTGATCATAGATCCGATGAGCTACCAGTATCTGGCGGGGGCTGAAGTCGACTACAGCGAAACCCTGCAAGGTGCGCAGTTTGTAATTCGCAATCCCAACGCGGCCACTACCTGCGGCTGCGGCTCATCGTTCGGCATTCAATAACTCGCTCAAGTTCACAGATTCCTGAAACTGCGGTCGAGGCCGTCGACACCATGCACAACACGAGTCACTGGTTTGCTGGACTTGAACTGAATCGGTGTTCAGATCAGCGCGAAGACCGGGACTGGCTGCTTGAGCAACTCAGCCACCAGGGCGCTCGTTTTGTGCCTGTGCTGCGCACCCACAACCTGATTGGTGCCGGTGAGCTGATCACACTCAACCTGGAAGACAGCCGGCGCACCGAATCTGAGCGCGACCCCATTTTGCTGGGCGTAGACGACGCCGGACCCTGGTTTGCGCTGCCGGTGACCGAACAAGCCGCGGAAGGCTTGAGCAAGCGGCACGAGGGGCAGTTTGGTGATTTGCGATTTTCGGCCTCGCAACTGCCGCCCAATGCTGCCGCATTGGGTGCGTATGCTCGGGCATTAACCTATTGGCAACACAAGCATCGCTTTTGTGGCGTGTGCGGATCAAAAACCACACCGCAAGCCGGTGGTGCGCGCCTCAAGTGTGAGCAATGTGACCGGCCAATTTTTCCACGCGTAGACCCGGCCATCATTGTGCTGGTTCACGACCAGAACGAACGCTGTTTGCTCGGCCGCCAGGCTAATTGGCCGGCCGGGCTATATTCGACTCTAGCCGGATTCGTTGAACCCGGTGAGACGCTGGAAGAAGCCGTAGGTCGCGAGGTAGCCGAAGAGTCAGGGGTCATTATCGAGCCAAACTCGGTGCGCTATCACTCCTCTCAACCCTGGCCGTTTCCATCGTCGCTAATGCTTGGCTTTCATGCCGAGGCGCGTCACACCACAATTGAGTGCGGCGTTGAGCTCGAAGATGCAGCCTGGTTCACCCGCGAACAGATCATCGAACAGGTTCAGGCCCGGGATATGAAGCTACCTCGCAATGTCTCCATCTCACGGGTGCTCCTGGAAGACTGGATCGACGGCAAGTACTGAGGTCAGGGACGTAGAGCGCGTCCACAGTTTACGTTTCTGGACCAGCTCGACCGGCCCAACTAATGCAGCTTTGCCATACAACACCGCTTGTACTTTTTGCCTGAACCACAGGGGCAAGGTTCGTTGCGCCCCGTTTTCTTGACCCGGTGTGGACCGGTGCCTCCGGGTACGCGTAACGGCCCGAAATGGCTGAAGATCATGGTCGCTGCCATGGCCATGCCATCGTGCAAACCGGTTCTTTCATCGCGATCGAGGTCGGGTTCATCAAAGGGCCTGAGCTCCGGATCCGGGTCGTTCAAGTGCGCGAGGGTCAAGATGGGTAGCAACCATTGCTGACCATCCTCGGTCTTAAACAGCGCCTCCCAATCAAAGGGGGTCATCTTCACGCCATGCAAATACCCCCGCGCCCAGGTTTCCCCGCCGCTGTCATGATCGACCAGCAAGGGCCGGAAGTAAGCCTGGGCGAAGCGCGAAACCACATCGTTCCAATGCGCCTGTATCAAGCTCATGAACGTTATTGCATCGTGCTCGTCGACAAACGGTGTGTCGTTGCGTATTTCCTGCAAGTAAGCGCTGGGTGGAATCAGTGTTGGGGCAGCGACCAACGCGGCGAACAGGCCATCAACCCAGGCCACATTGACGCCCGATTTGGCATAACGCTCTGTCAGCTCGATTAGCTTGTGAATGTCGTCCTTGGACAACCGTTTTCCTGCGGCAGTCATTTCCTTTGTTCTCCATTTTGAATACTTAACAAGCCGGGCACCGTAGCACTTAACGCATACCAGCCGAAAACAGCAAAGCTCAGGTGCCCAGCAGCGATGGATTTAAGCACAATACCCAATGTCGGCGGAATCAAAAGCGCCCATGCCACAGCCAGCAACAGTCCTTGTTCCGACGTGGCGCGCCAGGCGACAAAGCCACTGACGCCCGCCGCCAGGACCACCGCCCAGAGATTGGGATGCGGCAAAAGGTGAGCGAATTGGCCGAGCTTGCCGCCGGCATGCAGTGGTGTGAAGGCAGCCGGATCAAGCCACCACAGTGGTACGGTGACGACGAGGAATGCAGCACCCGCTGCAGAGCCGAAGAGCAACGGCCGACGCCATTGTCCGTGGGTCAGGTGGTAGATGATCAGAGGAGCCGCCAGCAGCAGGAAGTTGACTCGCCAGGCCAACGCCAATCCCAACACTAGACCACAGGCGAGCAACTGCGCAGTGCTGCGCGCTCGCAGGCAAAGCAGCAAAGCAGCGCTGACCGCCAGCGTGTTAGCCAGTAGATCGCCACCGGTGAGGATCTCGGCAAGCACGGTTGGCACCAGGATCAATATCGTGAGCAGGTTCAGTGCAGCCTGCTCAGACGAATCGAACCATCGTCTGGATGCAAAATAGAACGCCCCTAACCAGAAGAAGTTCTGAATGGCACTGCCGCCCAACAGCAACACGAAGGGCAACGCCAGAATAAAAGCGCCGGGCAACGGCGATATTGGGTTACCAGCCTGCGGACAGCCTTCATGGATGCCCGAAACAGCCCTGCATGCATACGGATTCTGGCCTTCGACCAACTGTAGCACGGCAACGTCGATAGCCTCTTCACGGTCGCTGTTGAATCCCAATTGGCCGGAATCGGCCAGCGGATAGATGAGCAAAAATGCGATCAATAGAACGCCGACATACGCCGCCAGCCACAAAGGCAGTCGTCGGCACCTTGATGCCAACTCGAAAAGATGCGGTAGCAGCCAGTACAAGCCGACTGACGCGATCGCGCTGGCAACGATAAACCATACCGTGGCCCCTTCAATGGCCAGCTTGGGTCCGAGCACGGTCAGCAATCGCTGCAGTACCGCGATTGACGGCACGCCCGCAAACAGGCAAAACAGCAACCGTTGTTTAGTACTCATTGTCAAAGGGCGCGCAAATTGATGGGGTCGTAACGATAGTATCGCTGCAACAGCTCAAATACTCGGTCGAAGTCTCGGCGCAAGTCCGCCGGTTGGTCGAAAAACGCCTCACTGACCACTGCGAAAAATTCCGCTTCGTTGGTCGCGCCGTACGGATCCAGCGATGGATTCAGGCGCTTTTCGATCTGCGAGCGCAAGTGCAGGAATGCGCGACTGAATTCGTGGCCCCACTGACGGTAGTTGCTTTCCTCCAGCTCAGGGGTGCCGTCGGCCAGGCCATCGGCCTGGTCGAGCTGATGCGCAAACTCATGCAGGACAACATTGGTGCCACGGCCTTCGAAGCCGGCTACGACATCCGGCCAACTCAACACCACAATCCCCATGTGTGAAGACTCGCCCAGGCGAGTATCGCCGTGATGAACCGGATTGCCGTCGAGTGCCAACGGTCTGGCCGGCGTGACGAATGCCGACGGATAGACCTGAATCAACGATGTATTGGCGAACGGCGGCTGCTCACGGCCGATGCAAAGGTAGCAGGCGGAAGCGGCGATCATCACGCAATGTTGAAGCTCCAACTCAAAGCCATCACAACCCTCAAAACGTTTCTCGTCCAGGAACAGTTTTACATGGTTGTTGAGCCGCTGCTTCAGTTCCGGTGGCAGGTGCTTGTACTGACGTACGGCGGCCTCAACCCAACGTTGCTCTTCCGGTGTCAATTTTCGCTGCAACGCTTTAGCTCGACGCCGCTTCTTGACGATACGCCGCCAGACCCAAAGCTCCAGGACTACGGCAACTACAATCAGCAAAATCCAGGGCGACATCAAAGATCACTCACAGCACAACGAACTCCTTACATGTGACCAATAGCAGCAAAAGAAAAGACGGTGTCGAACCCAAGTGCGTCACCGGGCATGATCCCGGACCCGAGTAATGCCCGAACCGTCATTCCGGACTTGGTCCAATTCATAGCGCCGCAGGTGCGGCGCCTCCTCGACGTTGCTTCTGGATTCCGGGTCCAGGCCCGGAATGACGTGGGGAGTGCGCCAATGTCTTGAGTGCAAGGCCCCAAGGTGCTTTGCGAAGATGACGGCCGTTTTGGCAGCTACATCAATGCAGCGCCCCCAACTGTAGTGCGGACCTCCGCCCCAACCGTCATTCCGGACTTGATCCAATTCATAGCGCCGCAGGTGCGGCGCCTCCTCGACGTTGCTTCTGGATTCCGGGTCCAGGCCCGGAATGACGTGGGGAGATGGCAATGTCTTGAGTGCAAGGAGGCTTTGCGCAAATGACGGCCATTTTGCAGCTACATCAATGCGGACTTCCGCCCCAACCGTCATTCCGGACTTGATCCGGAATCCACAGTCGCAGCGCCGATTTGGTGACAAGCCAATCAAGGCGATTTCTGAGTGAAGCCCCAGGGGTTTGTATGGAGTCGCCGTCCTTAGCGAATGGTCTGAGCTTCGTCGGAAACCCCAGCCCGCACATCCTGTGCGGTCGTTCACAGCGCCGCAGGCGCGGCGCCTCCTCGACGTTGCCTGTGGATTCCGGGTCCAGGCCCGGAATGACGTGGAGGGTGGCACATCCCTGTGCCGGTTGTGAGGTCGCTTCGGTCGAGCTTTCGCGCGTCGGTGCCCGATGCCGAGTCGCTTGCTATCGTTGGGGCATGCCTAGTGGTCGTCCACGATTAGCCATCCGTGGCTAACGCGGACACGAACTTTCAGAAGCGTGGTTATGAAAGTTCTTCATTTTCAACAATTTGAAAATGCCGGCCCATCCGTGGGCCGGTCGAGCGGGTCCAGAAACGTAAACTGTGGACGCGCTCTAGCTATCGGCACTCAGTCCTTTGACTTCGAAACGATCGGACCCATCCAGACCGCCTCACGCCCATTACGTCCATCGATGGGAGGTGTTAGTCGTCGAAGCGAAAGTCGATGCGCTCGACCTGTGTACCCGATAGGCCAGGTAGCGACCAGCGCGCCGTGGCATCACGAATCGCCTGCTCGAAAGCTCCGCGTGGCTTGGCCTCGACGATTTCAAGATCGATGACGCGGCCCGTAGGGCTGACCCGGTAGCTGAACACGACGTATCCCTCAATGCCGTTAACCCTGGCATCGTAAGGGTACGCTGGCTGCGTCTTCATGGACGGCTGAAAAAGACCCGGCCCGTCATCATTGCTGAGACGCCCGCTGGTGCCGAACGCTGGGCCTTCAGAACCAATCAACGAGTCAATTCGTGGTCGCTTGATCGGTTGCCTTTTTACGTCGGCGCTAACAGCTGTAGGTATCGGTTTCTTGTCCGGCTCGGTCAATTCCGGTGATCGGACTATCGGAGGTGGCGGCTCCTGTTCCTTTGGCTGTACGAATTGAATCGGCGGCTGCGTCTCGCCCGAGACCATCCCAGTTGGTGTCTGGATTAGCTGGCTCATCAAGAAAAACAGAGAGAGTGTGGCGGCGGCGGCCAACATCAGTGACATCGGTAGGCGTGCGTAACTGTTCATATTTTGCCTCCATATAATGCGAATAAGAACGACTCGCATTTGCGTTCAGTATATGCACAAAGTCATGGAGGGTGCAAATGCCCACGGGGAGAAGGGTGAGCCACCGTCGATGCAGGGTGCCATAAGGCACGCTGCTGGTGGCGAACGACCAGCCAGGGATGGCTGGGCCGGGGTTACATTGAGGCTCAAACGATGCGCCACGGATGGCAGCTCCAAAACCCTCGATGGCGACCTCGTCGTAAAGGAGTTGGTTGCAATCTGCTTGTGGCCTTAAAACAAAAGCTACAACCAGCATGCACCCCTCATCCGGCCTTGCGCGGCGCGGCCACCTTCTCCCCAGATGCGCTGGCGCGGGGAGAAGGGATTTGCTTTAGCGGTTGGTGAACGGGTAGGTTCTGCACTACAACGCCTCCACCGCTGCCTGCAGTGATTTCGCATTTGATTGCTCAGCCGTCATCGGCTCGCCAACGCGCAGTTCGATCCTGGCGCGGAAGCGACGAGGTAGCAGGCGGGCGGGACCTGTGTGCTTGCGGCTGAATATGCTGCCCCAAAGACCATCCAGGCACATTGGCACGGTAGTCACCGGGGTCGCTTTCAATGCCCGTTCGACGCCTGGTTTGAAGTCATGCATTTGACCATCAGCGGTGATACGCCCTTCCGGGAAGATGCAAACCAGCTGCCCAGACTCAAGCTCTGCAGCAATCTGCTTGAACGCCTCATCCAGAATGGCCGGGTCCTCGCGACTACCGGCAATTGGAATCACCTTGGCCCATTTGAACAGGTAGCGGAGGATCGGGATCTCAAAGAACTTGTAATACATAACGAAGCGAACCGGCCGACGCACCGTGCCGCCAATGATCAGTGCATCAACAAAGCTGACATGGTTACACACCAGCAACGCCGCACCGTGTTCCGGAATTCGATCTAGATTGATGCCACGCACTTTGTACATGGCATTGACCAGCAGCCAGGTCACAAAGCGCAGCAAAAACTCGGGGACCAGGCTGAAGATATAAATTGCAACGATGGCGTTGAGGATTCCGCTGATGAAGAACAGTTCGGGAATGTCCAGTCCGTTCGCCAGCAAGCCTGCGGAAATGACCGCACCCACCGCCATGAACAAGGCGTTGAGGATGTTGTTGCCGGCGATCACTCGCGATCGATGCTCAGGATGGCTTCGCTGCTGAATCAGCGCGTACAAGGGTACGATGTAGAAACCTCCAAACATACCGATCCCGAGCAAATCGAACAGCAGGCGGTAGTTGGACGGCGTTGACAGGAAGCCCATCATGGTCAGATCGGCAACAAACTCAGGCTTGGCAAACCAGGTATCCAAGGTCAGCAAGGTCAGCCCAATGGCCCCAAACGGCACCAGGCCCAGCTCGACCCGTCGTCCGGACAGGCGCTCACAGAGCAAAGAGCCAACACCAATGCCGACCGAGAACACGGCCATCAACAAGACACTAACGCCTTCGCCACCGCCTAGCACAATGCGGGTGTAATTAGGCACCTGGGTTAGAAAGTTGGCCCCAAAAAACCAGAACCAGGAAATGCCGAGCACTGACAACAATACGGTTCGATTGGTCGCCAGGAACTTCATATTGCGCACCGTTTCGGTGAGCGGGTTGAAGTTGATCTTCAGGTTCGGCGCGACCGCCGGTGCCGCTGGAATCGATCGAGAAGCCCAGTACCCGGCCAACGCGAGCACCAATACCACCAACGATGCATACACCGGTCCGCCGTCCATCGCGGCAAGCGAGCCACCAATGATCATGCCAAGCAGGATGGCAACGAAGGTACCCATTTCGACCAGGCCATTGCCACCGACCAGCTCTTCTTCGGCCAGGTGCTGCGGCAAGATAGCGTACTTGAGCGGACCGAACAGGGTTGATTGCGTGCCCATCAGGAACAGGACGGTGAACAGAATCGGCAGCGAGCCGAGCCAAAAGCCGATCCCGGCCAGGGCCATGATCGCGACCTCAAGCAGCTTTATCGCCCGAATCTGTTTGGATTTTTCATACTTGTCGGCGATCTGGCCAGCCGTGGCCGAAAACAGAAAAAATGGCAGGATAAAAAGGCCAGCGGCCGCGTTGGCCAGTATGTCGATGGGAATGCCGCTATCGAGCGTGCCACTGAACACCACCAGAATCACCAGCGCCTGCTTGAAAACGTTGTCGTTTAGCGCACCAAGACTTTGGGTGACGAAAAAGGGAGCAAAACGCCGTTGTTTTAACAGATCAAATTGGCTCGACATGGCTCCACTTCCCGTTTTTGCTATCAACGCATTATGGCGAGTCCTGTCCAGGATTCAATCTGGAAGGTCACACCGCACGTGCATACGGTGAGACAACCATGGTGGACAAGGCCGCTCGACAGCGAAAAAGAAAGCAATTCTTTAATAGCCATCGACCAGTCAATGCGCGAGTATGCTGACCAGATCGCGGTGGAGACCACAATGGGTTATCAACTAATGGGGGCCAAAGTTCGGCGACTTTTAATTGGCGCAGCATTGGCCTTGGTACTGTTGCCTTCCCTGGCAGTAGCCAACGAGCGATTTAGTGGTTTTTATGGCGACCCGGCACACGATGGCGAAGGATTCGTCGTTGAGGTGCTGGCCGATGGCAATGCGCTGGTTTACTGGTTTACCTACGATGAGCAAGGAAACCAGCGTTGGATGTACGGCGTCGGCACCATCGATGAGGACGGCATCACCATCGATCACTGGGTATCACCGCGCGGCGGCCGCTTCGGCAATGCGTTTGACCCATCGAATGTGACCTGGCCTGTCATTGGCAGCGGCGAGCTGCGGTGGATCGGTTGCGATCAAGTAGCTGCTACATACGTCATCAATGGAGTGGCCGGCAGTCAGCAATTGGCTCGCGCCTCGGCGTTGCCTGGATCGGAGTGCGGACTCGACGATGGACATCACCGATCGGCGATTAGTGGCACTTTTGTCGATGCCCAGCGAAATGGCGAAGGACTGATCATCCAGGCCTTGGGCGGTCGGCTTTTTCTTGTGCTCTGGTTTACCTTTGATGCCACGGGCGAGCAAATGTGGCTGATGGATATTGTGGACGTCGAGGGCGATGTCCTGGTTGCGAACAACGTCGTGCGACCGACCGGTGGGCTATTTGGCACCAACTTCGATCCAGCTACAGTCGTGCGCAACCCCTGGGGCAAGCTGGAAATCGACCTGACGTGTGCAGCACTTGGATTTAAGCCGACGGCATTGGACAGCGCGTTCGTATCCGGGCGCTTGAACTACCAGCGACTGTCGACCTACATGGGCCCTGTTTGCGATGCTGGCGCGTTCTACGAGATCGAGCCGGTCGCCTGTGGCGATCAAGCTCGAACCGAATTGCAGCTGGCCAATTTCCCCAATCAACAACGCCTGGTGTACCGACACTTTATGCCAAGCTCGTCTTGCCAGGCCGCCAGCCATGACGTAAGTGGACGATTGAACGTTGAGTCGGGCGGCTTTTTCAGCACCAACCCTGGTCTGGGCCGGCATCGGATAGCCCCGAAGTTCTCGGTTGATCTGGTGCAGGTCGAAGGCCGCGTGATACCGGTGCAACCCGGCATTATTCGAAGCGAGAACGCATCCGAATGGGACGTTGTGATTGGCAACGGCCTGGTCTGGAGTGAGCCCGAGGACGGCGGCAAGGATCGAGTAACCCTGCCCGTTCATCTGACCCATGAAAAATGGAACGCCGTGCACAATGGTGTGATGACATTCCTGTTTGATGGCGACAGCACCTCGGCGATCTATTGGCAGTTCGCACAGGAAACAGCCACCTGGGATCGCTACGACTATTGGACACGCTCGGATGCCAGTTGGTCCGCCCTTGAAGCCGATACCAACAAGGCGGTCGAGCGCCAATATCGGCTGGAAATGGCCACCGCAATACCAACGCGTCCACTGAACCGTGTCCCCGGCGCAACGCCTGATGCTTTGGACGACTTTAATCGAGGCTTACCAACACCAGCGCAAATCAGCCAGGCCGGCGTGGTGGTCGATGATGTTCTCTATACCGCAAAGCCGATCACTCGCTATGGCGTCTATCCTTTCCCGGAACAAATGCGCCACGGCGTGTTTTCGGTAACCAAAACCATCGCTGCCACGGTCAGCCTGCTGTATTTGGCCGAGCGTTACGGCCAGGACGTATTTCAGGAACGCATTGTCGACTACATCGACATCCCGGCCGCACACAATGGTTGGGATAACGTTACCTTCGAACACGCTCTGTCGATGATGACTGGCATCGGCGACAACTTTCCCGACCCCAACGCAAATCGAACATTTGCCGATGAAAATGATGGTTCGGTGCCAGCCATCGCCGCTTTCGCCGCCGCTCAAACCAGGGCCGAGCTGATCAGCGCCATCGCATTAAACCGCAATTATCCATGGGGCCCAGGCGAGATCGTGCGTTACAACACCAACCACCATGTGGCGCTGTCCGCCGCGCTTGAGCAATACCTGCGACAAAAGGAAGGCCCTGACGCGGACCTTTGGGAATTGCTGCACGAGGACGTCTATCAACCGTTGGGTATCCGCTGGATCTCGCATATGCGCAGCCGAGAGCCGGCCGGCGACAAAGGTCTGATCTACATCGGTTATGGCGTTGTTGCCACCATGCAGGATCTGGCCAAGGTCGCCCTTCTGCTGCAAAACGATGGAGTGCATCAGGGCAAGCAATTGCTGCATGCGCAGATGACGCGCGCGGCCCTGCAAAAAGACGGCGTGTTGGCCTTTCCGACATCGAACTGGAATCAGTTCGAACAGGGAGACTGGTTCCCAGTGACGTACCGCTACGGCGTCTGGTCAACTGAGTTCAACTACAACGGCTGTAGCGGCATTGCATCATCAATGGAAGGCTATGGCGGCAACTTTGTGGTGATGATGCCCAGTGGTGTCACCTTGATTCGGCTGGCTGATCACGACGTATTTGACGCCGGCGCAATGATGTTGACCGGAGAACGTATTCGTTCCAGCTGTCACTGATCAACACGACGCAACAGCGGCCAACACGGTAATATCCTCGACTTGATCACAACGCTGGACGAAATATGACCGCGCACATCGGCATCGTCGGCTGCTCCGCTGAGGGCGCCGCCCTGTGTTATCGAACGATCTGCCAGGAAGGCGCAGATCGGATGGGGGTTCATGACCATCCGGAAGTGTCGATGCACACCCACTCATTGGCACGTTATGTTGAATGCCTCGATCGCAACGACTGGCATGCTGTGGGCGCACTGATGCTAAGTTCAGCTGAAAAGCTGGCCGCTGGCGGCGCCGATTTTTTGATCTGCCCCGACAACACCATCCATAGCGCGCTACCCGAGATTATGCCGAACAGCCCACTGCCCTGGCTACATATCGCTGAGGTCGTTGCCGCCAAAGCCAAATCTCGCGGCTATCAGTGCATCGGCCTGACCGGAACGCGCTGGCTGGTCGACAGCGATGTTTACCCAGAAGCCCTGGCGGCCGCAGGCATGCAATACCAACGTCCCAGTGAAGCAGAACGAGATGAGATCGACCGCATCATCATGCAGGAATTGGTCCGCGCCCACTTTGACCCGGATAGTGTTGCCTACTTCCAACGCGTAATCGCCGGAATGGCCTTAAGTGGTTGTGACGCGGTGGTGCTCGGCTGTACTGAAATCCCACTGATAATCAACGACGACAACGCCTCATTACCTACCCTCGACTCGACACGCCTGCTGGCCAGAGCCGCGCTGGACAAGGCTGCCGCTTAGTCTGCCGCAAATTGTTCAGGGTCACAGTCAACGGCTTCGACACCGAAAACGCGGTCCAGGGTGAAGCTGTCGTCTTCAAAATCGCCATGATCGGAAACAAATGAAAAGATACCCTGGTCGCAGGTTGTTTGCTGAAAACTAGCTGAGCCGAAGCGAACCTGGTCAATGGACTGACCCGGCGGGCTGCCACCGAAGCTCAGATCGGTTATGAACTCAAGCGAATCGAAAGTGATGGTGTTCGTATCGGCATCGAATACACCCAGGCCACCGAGCCAAAATTGCAGCGGCTGATCAGCGGCGTAGCTGTACCAGTACAACGCGACCCGTCCGTCTGGCAAAGCCTCAAAGAGAAAACCCTCGCCATCGCGGCCCTCGGCACCCCATGTCCCGGTTGTGGATTGCGCAGGATGTGAAACAACAATAGATCCGCCGCAGCCGAGGCCCGCCAGCGAGGTCAGTCGCGCAATGGGCCGGGCATCATTAAAGAACCCATCTGGACCGGCAAACGATAAAACGCCCTGGTTGCAGCCAGTGAAATACACTCGAACGCTACCCCAGTTAACGCGAACAACGCTGGCCGGATCAAAGTCACCGAATGTGGTGCCCGAGGTCACCGTCAATTCGTCGAAATAGATCTCGTTGCCGCGTATGTCACCCAGTCCAACAACCCAAACGTGGGTCTGTCCGTCCGGGCCGTAGGTAAAGAATCCGAGCGCGGCCTGTTTGCCCCCAGGCAGAATAGCGATATTCCAGCCTTCGCCATTGCGGTCGATGTTGACCCATGAACCGCTATGGCCAGCTTCAATCGGTACCAGTGTTGTGACCTCGCCATCGAGAGCGGCTAGGTCGCGAAGATCAACGATGCCATCAAGGGTAATGTCTGCCAACAGTCGGTAGTCCTGCTGATACTCGTCGAGCCCAAATAAACTAGACAGAGCGTTGCGATCAGCGTTGCCCACCAGGCCATTGCCGTTCAGATCGCCTGGCAACAGCGGCAACTTGCGCTCAAGCGTTTGCAGGAACAGCAGATAGCCATTGGCCAATGGACGCGACCCGCCACTCGCGTTCTCAACGAACACGGTCGTGGTGAAAGTGTTGATATCCTCAAACCGACCCTTGCCGATAAAGCGCAGGTCGTAGCTAGTGTCGTGTCCGGTTCGCGTCTGCCACGCCAGTTCCGGATCGAATTGCCGATCTACGGGGTCACCGACCTGAACCACCCATTGGCGGTGACTGGGCATGGTCCCCTGAAAGTATCCTAACAGCCCGCCTTTGAATGATTCGGTCGAACGCAGCGTATCAACACCGTCAACTGTGTGGCTGCTCATCACCGAATCGAAGAAGGGAAACTGAAGGAACTCCTCGTCTCCGGTGACTGGATGAAATAGTTGCTCATGAATATCCCACTCCGCCAGATTGGCCGCATCGACTGCCAGCGCACGAGGGTCGAATTTCAAAAAGTCTGAGTCCGTAAATACCATGCGGGTGAGCACAAATTCGGAAGGAACCCCCTCTGGCAGCTGTATGTTGACGCTATCGGCCCCATCGAATGCGCCTACGACGCCGAATTCATCGGTCGAGATCTGGCCGGCATCATCAATGACCGCTCGAAAGCCCCGACCATTGAGTGTGGCAATCAGGTACTCATTTGGAGCACCCGCGGACTGAATGGTGACTGCCGACAATCCCCCGATACTCGGGGTATGGGCGTACAGGCCTTCAGGGTTAAAGTCTCCGGCGTCTGCACAAGCCGGCAGAAGTGCCATTGTCAGCACAATGCGCATAACAGATCGCATGGTCGGCGTATCCTGAAAGAAAAAAGACCTCTTTTCTACACATTACTACGACGCCATTCGTAGAACAATCGGCGAGTGCTTATGCGCATTTAACGATTTTTTGCTCCGACACAGGTAGACTGTCGCGCTGAAACAAGGGCTGTAGTGATCACTACCGTCCACAGACCTTTCTGGAGATTTGATGAAAACACTGATTCGAAGCGCGGCCATTGCCGCCTTGTTGGGTGCCGCACCGGTTCACGCCCTGATGCCGGAAAGCGGTATCTACGTCATCGATGGCCTTGGTGGCGTTGGCCTGGATATCGAGATTCAGGACAATCTGCTGGGCATGGGCATCTACACCTACGACCCGGACAGCGGCGACCCCTTGTTCTACACCAGCGCCAATGTCATCGATAACGCTGGCCACTACGAAGGTACGCTGGACTACAACTCTGGCGGCTCGAGCCTGGGTGGCGTGTTCATGCAGCATGATGTCATCATCGGCGGCGGTGGTTCGGTCACCATCGATTTTGAGAATGAGCAAGGCGGCACCATCACCTTTACCGAGCCCGAGCTGCTTGCTGGCATCGCCGCCAAGGGCACAGGTCCGGTTTCGTATCCGATGCAGCGTGCCTTCTTCGGCTTTGGCGTCGACCCGATACGACGCTTGCTGGGTCGCTGGACCGTCACCGTTGACTATTCATTTTGGTACCCGGAAGTACCTTACGAAGGCGATTCGTTCATTTTCGATACCTACGTGGAAACGGACGAAGGCAACTTCGTAAACGGCTGTCGCCCGTCAAGCCTGGTCAACGTAGCGTGCGGCCAGTTGGACCTTTTCAATCACGGCATTGCTGGTGTGTATGACGAGATGACTGGCGAATTCTTGATTTTGGTAGACGACTCACCAGACACGTTTCGGGAGTACTATTTCCCAATGGTTGGCAATCAGGTCGCCTCTGGCGAAAACGAACTGTACCTCAAGCCCGACCAGCGCAATGGCATTATCCATCCAGCGGTAATGGCCAGGACTGCATCAGGCACTGGCATCAATGGCGGCGATGGACCCGCAAGTGTCGCCGACGTCAAAGCCTCTGAGTCGACTTGGTCTGCCCGGCCGGCTGCTCGATTGCCGCTAAAAGGCGCAGTTGCGACATCGTTGACCACCACTGAGAAAGCTGAGCGTCGTCGCGAGATGATGGCGAAACTGGCGCGTTTCCTGGAAAACCAAAAGCTTCAGCTTCAATAGCTGGATTCGAGCGTCTGCGAAAATATCGTCGACGCTGACCCTGGCACAGGGACGTGCCAGCTGCCGTCAAACAAGGGTTCTCAGTAAAACCTGTCGATCACTGAAACCCCCGTCTGTTCGAAGCGATCCATGTTCGGCAGTTCTGCCGCCGCTTCGCCCAGCGTCATCGTTCGTCCGACCAGCTTTGCCGGCGCCAGCTCACCGCTTTCAATCATCGCCAGCATCGGACCATAACAATGGGCCTGCATGCCATGGCTACCGACAATTTCCAGCTCTCGGGCCACCACAAGGTCCATCGGCAACGAAGGATGCTTGTCGTCACCAGCCAACAGGCCAACCTGAACATGCCGACCGCGCTTGGCCAGGCAGGCGATGGAATTGAAACTGGTCACCGGACTGCCTAGCGCGTCAATGGACACGTGGACGCCGCCGGCACTGGCCTCCATTACCTGGGGGACCACGTTGGAAGTCCTTGCATTTACTCCGACTTCGGCACCGAGTTCGCCAGCAAGAGCGAGCTTGCGGTCGTCTATATCAACGGCGATCACTCTGGCACCCATGGCCCGACCGATCATGATCGCTGACAGACCGACACCGCCGCAGCCATGTACTGCCAGCCACTGCTCAGGACCCACGCCGCCCTGGGCCACCACGGCACGAAAGGCGGTGACGAATCGACACCCCAGGCTGGCCGCCGTGACAAAGTCGATAGATTCCGGCAAGGCCACCAGGTTGGTGTCGGCAAAGTCGATCGCCACGTACTGCGCAAACGAGCCCCAATGGGTAAAGCCAGGCTGAAACTGGCGATCACACACCTGGTGCTGGCCAGCATCACACTGCGGACAAGCTCCACAGCCACAAACGAAGGGCACCGTCACGCGATCGTCTACTCGCCAGTTACGGACCTGGCTACCGACCGCCTCAACGATGCCAGCCAACTCGTGGCCTGGAACATGTGGCAATCGGATATCGGCATCATGTCCTTGCCATCCATGCCAATCGCTTAAGCACAAACCGCTGGCCATCACGCGAATAACCACCCCTTGCGCGGGTGGAACTGGATCGTCGGCCACCTCAACGTTGATCGGACCTCGAAACGCTCGATAAACCGCAGCTTTCATGCAAATCTACTCCCATCCTGGCCAAAGCTGGCCAATGCCCGCGACCACAAGCTACCAAAAACAGCGCGATTGTTGGTTGAGGCGTGCGCTGTAGTATGCCGTGATTGTGAAGAAGTCACTTTCGAGGTGAGAATGAAATATTTGTTTGGCGTCGTGTTACCAATGATTTTTCAGATTCTAGTGGTGTTCATTGTTATTGATCTGAACACCGGAAATGGGTCCTGGGCAGGGTTGGGGGCGCTATTGGTCGGGCTGATCGCGATTCCAGCGACGGCGATCGCCAACGCGGCATATTTGGCCAGTACCGACCAAGCGCTTTACAAGACGTTGCCGCGTTGTTTTGGTCTGGCACTGCTAGCGCCGATACTGTTCGGACTGGTCGTGTTGATCGCATAGGGACGGTCCCGCGAGATTGATTGGCCCACTCAAAACCGCCTATGCCTGCAATGGCACCTCGGCGATGCACTCGATCTCTACCAAGGCGTCGAGCGGGTTTTGCCGCACAGCTACAGTAGTTCGGGCCGGCTTGTGACCCGCCAACAGGCTTTCGTACACGCGGTTCATGCCAGCAAAATCGTCCATCGATTTCAGGTAAACATTGGTCTTCGCAATATTGTTCAACGTCAGACCTTTTGCTGCCAACACCAGCTCCAGGTTTGCAAAAACCCTTGCTGTTTGTTGTTCGATCGTTGTTCCGACCAACTGCATGGTGTCGGGATCCAATGGCGTTTGTCCTGAACAAAACAGCAAGTTGCCCACCTGCATGGCGTGACAATACGGCCCTATAGCCGCCGGAGCATTATCGACATCGAGTGCTTTCATGGATCTATTATTGCCGTTTTGGACTCCGATATCTTAAGGAAGCTCTGATTAATTTCGCATATGACTCTGGCCTACGGAGCAGTTCGCAATCGAGGCTTTCCTTCGATAGCATGCTCACTGCCTGGTGAGAAGGAATAACGAAGAGTGCGGGCTGCTCTGTAGGCCCCGCAGGGCTTGGCCTGAAGCGCACATCTGCGTTGTTCCATCCCTGGCCAAGGGCTACGGCCATTACCTGCGGAATGCGCCTAGCAGCTGCACGCTTCAGGTCAAGCAGAGCCGCATTCGAATTAATCAGAGCTTCCTTAAGCCAAACAGCGGCCTTAGCCAGCCAACTCGGCGAATCACCAACTCATAGCAGAGCAGGCACCCGCCCAAGGTTAGCGACAGTACCGCGACAAACTTTATTGCCAGGTTCATGTCAGCTGGGAACAGCCAGGCCGCTGCCAGATAAAGAAAAACCATGTGCACGATATAGACCGGATACGCCGCCTGGCTGAGGTAGGTCAATACTCGGCTCGGTCGATTCAGGTGACGGTAGCCGAACGCCAACACCGCCAGCACCCAGGCGTTCGATTCAATCGATAGCAGGTAGCTCGGCGTCACCGCCAGTAGCTGAGAACTACGATGGGCGAACAGAACAACAGCGATCATCAACAACAACCAGCGCCATCGCCCAATGCGCTGCCAGAATGGCTCACCGCAATAAACGAACAGGTAACCAAACAGGAACGCCAACAACCCGAGCACGAATCCGTGCGCTGTCATCGCGTACAGCTCATAGGGCAGGGGTTTCAGTAGCCACGCCTCGGCACAGAATACGACGACGAGAATCAGCCAGCCGAGGGGGCTGGCCAGCACTTCGCGCAAACGGCGGGTCCAGTTCCGATTTACCTGACGTTGCAGCAGGACAAACAAAGGCAGCAGGCACAGGGTATAGACGAATATATTGCCCAAAAACCAAAGGTGGCCGGGTCCTGGGCTGTAGCTGAGCGGCCATTGGTAGTACCACTGCAAGATAACCATATGCAGCGGAACGATGCACAAGGCACCAAATACCAATGGCAACAGTATGCGCCTGCTGCGCTCGACGATCAGTTCGCCCGCACTGCGCCGGCCGAAGGCAAGGCAAACGCCCATGCCGGACACAAAAAACAACAGCGGTATGCGCCAGATGTTGAGTAGCGTCATCGCTGGCCAGATCGCTTCGAAGGCCGGTACATGCGCGATAAAGCCGGCCATTATTCCCCAGCTTTGGAACGCGACTGCCACGTGATAGAGCAACAGCAAGCCAATGGCGATCACCCGCAAGTAGTCGATATCGTGACGTCGATCAGTGCTTGCTGCGCTCATCGTTAGAGCTGCAACTTCGCTGCAATCACCGGCCGCACGGTCTTCAGTTGTTCGTAGTCGAGCTTAAGGCCCATTGGCGCCAGTGACTGGCCGATCGCATCGTAGAATGGTTTGACCTGATCGAATGGGGCGGCGACCGAGTCGTAGGCCGTACTGCCATAGTTGTTCTTGATGGTGGTGTTGACACCGTGCTGCAGCAAGGCATCAACAATCTGCGGGCGACCGAAAAAGGCTGCCGTATGCAACGCGGTTGAGCCGTCGCCGTTAGTGACGTCCAGGTCCGCCCCAGCGTCAATTAGCACTATCGCAATTTCGGTTTGCCCGAACAAAGCGGCACTGATCAGCGGGCTGGAGCCACCAAAAGGCTCGGCGACATTGAGGTCAGAGCCGGCGGCTATATGCGCTTTTACGACCGCAACGTCACCTGCGACCACCGCCGTGTGCAGATCGACGCTGGGTGCCGCTATTGCGCCGTCTTCGCTTGTGCCGGAGGTGGCGGTGGATGCGGTCGACTGATCTTCACAGCCAACCAGAAATGCGGCGAGCAGGACACTCACGCAAGTCCGCAGGGTTGTGGTTCTAAAACTACTCAATCTGATATTCATTACTGCTTTCCTTTGATCTAGCGACAGCCTGTTCAGGCATAGGAAGTCATCTGCCACCCGCGCAGGGTGGCCAGAGTGACGTAGGGGTAGTGCGCCGATGAGACGCTGAAAATGTTTACAAGAAGTCGCGCTTGCGCGATTGCAGCCAGTAGGTGATCGCAAGGCAGGCCAGCACAAATGCAAACTCTGCTGCAACGATCTGCAAGGCTGCCGCGTTCCAGACCGGGGCGGCCGCTTCTATGTTTGCGCGTATGCCCTCAATACTGGACAGCCAGAACATGAACATCGACAAGCAAATGTTGGTGATCGACATCACAACGATGGTCCAGTTCTGTGATTCGCTAATAAGGCCCACCGATAAAACCAGCACGAATACGGCAAACAATTCGAGCATCAAGATGGTGGCGTAGACCAGCAAACCGTTGGGTATCGCCGCTTGGCTGTAAATCACCATGACCATGCCCAGGTACAACAGCAACCAGAAGCCAAGGAAGGTCATCAAGTTGGCGCACACTTTTGCATGCGAGTATTGATTGAAGGTGATCGGCAGGCTGAGTATGAAGGCCAGCGTCTGGTCGCTGCGCTCGGTGTTTACGGTAACGGTCACCAGATGAGCTCCCGCAACGATAATCATCGACAGCAAAATCACCGAGCCTGCGTAGAATGGGCCTTTGCTCTCGACCGTTAACAAACCCAGACCGATCAAGCCGACAATGAAGTACAGGCCAAGCGGCACGGCATTGAGACGAATGTCTTTGATGATCAGTCGATTGATGATGGAAGGATGACTCATGATGGCGCTCCGCTTCTTTTGGCCTCGACTTCGGCGACGAATACTTCCTCAAGATTCATGTGCTCGACGCCCTGAATGGTGGCACCGCTGGCGGTCAGATCATGCAGTAGGTCATCGCCAAAATGCTGCACCGTCAGAGTTGCCGTATGCCCGTGCTGAATGACTTCGCGGATGCGCCCGTTAACCTCAATCGCCTGGTCGGTTGTAAGGCGTACCCGTCGCCAGTCTTCGATGAACGACTCCTTGTCCTGGCTGTTGACGATCACGCCGCGGTCGATGAAGGTGATCAGGTCGGACAGTTGTTCAACGTCCTGTGTGTTGTGCGAAGAGAACAATATGCTGCGCTCATCATCGGCCAGGACCAGCATCAGCTCGTTCAACACTTCCTTGCGCGCCACCGGGTCCAAACCGGTGGTCGGCTCGTCCAGGATCAAAAAGCCAGGATGGCGCGCCAGAATAAGCAACAAACTGGCCTTGACCCGCTGGCCGTGGGACATGCCCTTGATTTTTTGCTCCTTGATCAAATCAAAGGACTTGAGCAATTTGTCAGCGTAAAGCTGATCCCATTGCTCTGGAAAGATGCTTTCGACAAAGCGCATATGCCAGCTTAGCGTCATGTTTTTGTACAGACGCAAGTCCTCTGAAGCGAAGCCTATATCGCGCTTGGCCAAAGCTTGGGCCTGCGGGATGGGCTGCCCTAGAACCTCAATCTGACCCTGATCGGCCGCCATCAAACCCATCAGGATCCGAATCACCGTCGACTTGCCGGCACCATTGGGCCCAATCAAGCCCATGACACCACCGCGCTCGAGCTCAAGATCAATGTCCTGCAGCTTGAAGTGGGTGAACTGCCGAGACACATGGCTCAGCCGAAACGCGAAATCACTCATGATCTTTACCTTGTTTGTCGAGCTCCGCCAGCCGCCGTTGCAGCGTGGCCAGGCTCATGCCATAAGCGCGAGCGTGCTGTAGCGCGCTGCTCAAATATTTGTCAATTTCTGTCTGCATTATCTGATGACCCAAGTCGCCCTCCGCGGCAACAAATGAGCCCACACCTTGCTGAGTGACCAGCAATCCTTCTCGTTCCAGTTCCTGATACGCGCGCTTAACCGTAATCACGCTGACTTTCGAAGCCACGGCCAGCTCGCGTATGGATGGAACCTTGGCGCCAGCGGCCCAATCGCCGTTGGCGATCAGCAGCTTGATTTGCGCCATGATCTGCTCGTACATGGGACGTCCGTCCTTTTGTGACAGAACCAGATGTGGTGTCATTTGTTATCTTGCTGTGTATATAAACTATATACAGTATATACACACCAAAATGGAATGCAAGGCCTGCCATTGGTCACGCCCTCTGGGTCTGATAGCTATGCGCGTCCATAGCTCGATGATTCGATACTCGCCCTTGGATGGCCAGTCGTGGACGTTCTCCACTGGGACATGGATGTGCCAGCATTTTCGATTCTTCGAAAATGGAGGGTTTAGATGACCGCGCTCCTCTAAACCCGTGTCTGCGTTGGCCATGGATGGCCAATCGTGGACGTCCTCCACTGGGACATGGATGTGCCAGCATTTTCGATTCTTCGAAAATGGAGGGTTTTGATGACCGCGCTCCTCTAAACCCGTGTCTACGTTGGCCATGGATGGCCAATCGTGGACATCCTACAACTATGGTACGGTGCAGACATATTTTAGACGGCTTGGAGCACCCATGGATCGCAGGCAGTTCATCAAAGTCACAGGCATCGGTTTAGGCGCCCTGGTGGTGCCGGTGATGGGCAACGCCACGGTGGCCGCCGGCGCTGGACAACCGTTGCCAATGGCGCTCAAACGTTCACTGGCCGACACAGCATTGTCGACCGCCCGCAGCGCCGGAGCGACCTATGCTGATGTGCGCGTCGGTCGCTATCTAAACCAGTTCATCTTTACTCGTGAGTCGGCTCTGCAAAACATCGTCAATACCGAATCGATGGGTGTCGGGGTTCGTGTCATTGTCAACGGCACCTGGGGCTTCGCATCGACCTCGGGCCTGACTGCCGATCAAGTTGCCGCGGCGACGAGCAAAGCCGTGGCTGTGGCCAAAGCCAATGCCAAGTTTCAGGACAAGCCGGTCGTATTGGCACCGATCCAAGGGGTAGGCGAAGTCAGCTGGGGCACACCGATCAAGGTCAATGCTTTCGACGTATCGATTGAAGACAAAGTGGCGTTGTTGCTGGAAGCCAACGCAGCCGCGCTGGCCGGCGGCGCCAGTTACATCAACTCCAGTCTGTTTATGGTCAATGAGCAGAAATATTTTGCCTCCACCGATGGCTCCTACATTGACCAGGATGTGCATCGCATCTGGTCGCCGTTCAGCGCAACGGCGGTCGACAAATCAAGCGGCAAGTTCCGTTCTCGAAATGGCTTTGGTCAACCTGTCGGCATGGGCTATGAGTACATGCAGCCCAAGGCTGAAGACAAAGTCGAGCCGATGGGCCTGACCCAACTCTACAAGTTCTCGTATGACATGGTCGAAGATGCCGCCAACGCCGGACGTCAGGCCAAAGAAAAACTGAAAGCCAAGTCGGTCGAGCCAGGCAAATACGACCTGGTGCTCGATGCAACCCACCTTCGACTAACC